>CALIUX010000186.1 GCA_938048505.1 uncultured Pseudomonadales bacterium | reverse complement strand
TTTCTTAAGCAACCCAAAGGCTCAATATGTTTTCGTTGCCATCTGCCGTTTACTGGCTGTCACTTTGCTCTGCTTTATTACTTTCTGGAACGCCGCTAGCTGTTTTAATTGGTGGCCTCGTCGGCAGTCAGTTAAGTCCTTTTCCGGCACTGGCCACATTACCTTTGGCAGCGATGGTCATCGGACTTGCGTCCATGGCTTTTTTTGCTAACCATCTTATTCAAAAGGTGGGCTTTAAACAGGTGTTTCTCCTTGCCACCACAATGAGCCTCTGCGCCAACATTCTGGCCATTACAGCACTTGCACTAGAATCTTTTAGTTTTTGGTTGTTAGCAATGTTCCTTATTGGCACAACAGCCGCTTGCGCCCAGCAAATGCGCTTTGTCACAACACATTACTTATCCAATAAAGCTACACAAACCCCCATTGCCATTTCAATCTTTATGCTAGGTGGCGTCGTGGCCGCACTATTGGGGCCTGAAGTGGCTATGCTCAATGGGTTACCACAAGACATACCCTATACAACAGGTTTTGCCGTCATGTGCGTGCTCCAGTTCATTGCCGCATTGATTGTTATTGCTTTACCCAAACCCACTTTTAACGAAACGTCTCACGCAAAAACGATACAATCACACTCTATTGGCAAGCTCGCCATTGCGGCCTCTGTAACGGCTTATGGCATTATGAGTTTTATCATGACTGCAACACCTGTCAGTATGCATGAACATCATGGGCATACTCTGGCACATACCAAGTCGGTTATTCAGTGGCATATTCTTGCCATGTTTTTACCCTCTTTATTTACCGGGCATTTGATTAAAACCTTTGGTAATAAAAAGATATTGTGGGCCGGTATGGGGTTGTATGCTGGCGTCTTTATTTTTACGCTTCAAGGTTATGATTTACATAACTATGCAATAGGATTGATTCTTTTGGGTATTGGCTGGAACTTTCTCTTCACTGTTGGAAGCCATCTTGCCGCCCAACATCCAAATGAGAAGTTTAGAGGCACTCATGATACATGGGTATTTAGCATTCAAGCCGTCGTTAGCCTAGGCGCAGGACTTGCCTTGTATAGCCTAGGTTGGATTGGTATTCAATGGCTGGCCATTATAGGTTTACTCCCGCTCACTTTTATTTTGCTCAAGACTTAAGTAAGAGTCACAATAATTAGGCTGCGCTGTAAAGGGGCTAACCCCAGCACAGATTGACGAATCAGCATAAAAATTCCCTATTAGAGAAACCTATAAAGACAAAGACACCGTAATACTCATCAAGATGCCGATACGTGACTGACTGATGCAGATGACACCATCAAATAAACACCACAAACCTTACCGTTCATGTAAAAAGCCTGCAATTCATACATTTACAAGGCAACGCGCCAGACAGAGTTAAGCATAACGTTTATTCTGCTCCAACTAATGCGCTGATCTCCCAGTAATTGATGAATAACAGTTACTGAGCCGCAATACGGTTGAATTCACCCTATCTATTCAGCAAGACTATTCGCTTCAACTATTTCACTACAACTATTTCACTACAGCTATTTCACTACAATTATTCCGCATAACTATTCCACTACACTTATTTGACGAGAAGTACTATGCAAACAAGCGCACTTAGATCGATGATAACAACAATCGCTACTTGTATCTTTGCATACAGGTTAATCGTTCTGGGAATCGTGGCATTCTGCTCTTTAGCGCTGCTTCCAAAGGCTTATGCTGAATCGTCAAAATTAAATATCACACTAAAAGATCAACAAACCCAGCGACCACTTAATCAGGCCATTGTTACAGTGGTTGATCGTGACGGCAAAAAGCAAACCCTCACAACAGATGGTCAAGGGCAAGCAGCGCTTAACATGCTCAATGAGGGACTATATGAAATCGTCGTTGAGCGTGAAGGTTATCAGACCTTAAGTTTACCGAGCGTGCGTTTGATTAAAAACAAAAGCACGCCTGTTTCACTCACTATGCCTAAACGCCGCGAAAATATTGAAGAAGTGCTTGTCATTGGGACATCCGTGGGCAACATCAGCTCGGGCAGTGTGAGTACCAGCTACCTCACACGCGAAGCACTGCGTAGTGCTGCAGGCAGTGGCGGCGATGTGTTGCGAGCACTAGATGGTTTACCCGGTTTATTTTCTGATGGCGAGTTTTCTGGTTTTACCGTAAGAGGGAATGGCCCACGGGATAATTTGATTTTGGTTGACGGTATTCCCTTTGCCAACGTTGTGCATTTTAGCGATAGTTTTGGTGAGTTGGATGAAGTAGAAGGTGGTGGGCGTTACTCGGTTTTTGCTCCAAATATCATTGGTAATGCCGAATTTCAACCTGGCGGATGGCACGCAGCTTATGGCGGTAAAGCGGGGTCATTACTTAAGCTTGATGTAGCAGAAGGCAACCCTGAGACAGCCTCATATACTGCGCGGATAGATGTCGCGGGTCTTGAAGTAGGCTATGACGGGCCCAGCCGTATTCATGATGACACCACATTGCTGTTTTCTGCGAGACAACTGGATTTTGGGCGCGTTTTTGACACGATTGGTATTGATGATATTGGCGACCCCAAACTCACAGATGTGATATTGAAAACACGCACAGACACATCAAACGGAGATACCATAAAATTTTTAGCCATTTATGCGCCAGAATCCTTCAGTCGCGATATCACCCACGCACTGGCCTCTGATGAAGATGACCCCGGCAACTACGAAAACCTAGAACTCATTGAAAGTGAATCAGACAATACATTACTCGCACTGACATGGACTCGTCTCATTGGCGATAGCGGCGAGCTCACTCAGCAGTTCTATCATCGCAATTTTTCAGAAAGCGCTACAACTGGCGAAGTTCAGCCTTATAGTACAGAAGGGGTCGATCTATCTGAGACATTGAGCCTTAACGCTATTCCAACACGCTTCCCGATTACCCAATCAAAGCGCGATGAAACCGAGATCGGATTACGCCTCGATTACAGTCAAGATAACACCTTAGGTCGCTTCACTTCAGGTCTACGTTTAACGCAATTGGATCTCGACTTTGCATTGACGTTAGATAACAACTGGATTCGCTACGAATACAACCAAAATGATTTTCGGCCTAACCCGGATCAAAAATATATTGAATTCACTCCAGAACAAGTGAATACACGCTATCAAATAAAAGATATCACTTACGCCTTCTATGGTGACCAAGTGATTGAAGGCGACGCCTGGGATATTCGCTTTGGATTACGCTTTGATGCCTACAACATTACCGATGACCGTGCCGTTTCCCCGCGTTTTAGCAGCTCTTATCGTTTCTCTAAAAAGCTACATATCACCGCGATTGCTGGCCGCTATTTGCAAAACCCTTTTTTAGGTGATGTGGCACGCGACCCAAGCAACGCTAATTTAGCATTCGAAAAAAATGATCAGCTCAGTATTGGCATGAAGTACTTTCTCAACGACAACCTCAATATACTCATCGAGCCTTATTACCAAAGACTAACGGATCTAGTGGTTGAGCAAGACGGCGTTAACCAAACCTTCAATAATGACGGTGAAGGTCGCGCATTGGGTGTCGATACCGCGCTAGTAAGACGCTTTAAGCAAGGTTGGTCAGCCAGCGCAACCTACTCCTATAATGATACGCAGCTCAAAGACTCCCCTTCGGGTCAAGAGTATGAAGCCGACTTTAGCCGACCCCACGCATTCACACTAGGCGGCATATGGGAAATCAACGAACGCTGGAAGATTTCAGGGCGTATGAAATGGGCATCTGGGCGTTTATTTGATGATTCCATCATTCATGAAAACGTCTTGGGCGATGGCCAACCCCTGCGCTTTTCAAAAGAGTTTACAACACAAAATATCGATCGCTATGACAGCTTTAGTAGCATTAATATTCGCGTAGACTACCGGCGCTCTTTTGGAGGGATCGATATGATTAGCTTTATTGATGTCATCAATCTACTAGGCGCAGACAACCCCAGCAGTGCCGACTTTAACGAACGAACAGGGTTAGATGCCGTTGAAGAAGGCGAATCTTTCCCTTTATTCGGCATACGGTTTGAGTGGTAAAAACAACCAAATCATGTAACCATGACAAACGGTGTCACCTGCAGTCATGGTTCAACTAATACAATTAGCGAAGTCCACCTCTATTGGCCATATTTTTATAATTATCGGCCATAGTCCTTCTACGCCATCTATTCTGTAGCCATACGCCATTTACAGTCGGAAAATATAAAATACCCTAGCCGATTACTTTTTATTTGATCAATTTATTAAAAAACTTAATTCAATAGTTTTATTAAATGGCATTTCATTTAATCAGTATTTTAGCTAACCAAGAATAGATTAACAGGTTTACAGATGGCCGTAATAAGTGCAACAGGGCTTTATACACCCGAACAAAGCGTAAGTAATGATGAATTAGTCACCGCGTTTAACCAATACGTTGATCAATATAACGTTATGAATCATGCGGCCATTGCAAGTGGTGAACTGAGTGAACTTCAGCACTCTAGCGCAGAATTTATTGAGAAGGCTTCAGGCATTAAAAGCCGCTATCTAGTGGCCAAAGAAGGTGTATTAGATCCAAACATCATGACGCCCATTATGCCTGAACGTGCTGATGACCAGCCCAGCGTTTTAGCTGAAATGGGCTTACGTGCGGCACAAAATGCGCTCGATAAAGCCGGTAAAACGGCCAGTGATATTGATCAAATTATTGTCGCTTGCTCTAACTTGCAACGCCCCTACCCCGCAATTGCCATTGAAATACAACATCTATTGGGCGCCAGTGGCTATGCGTATGATATGAACGTCGCGTGCTCTTCTGCTACGTTTGGTATTAAAGCCGCAAGCGATGCGATTCATGCTGGTACAGCACAAAGTATTTTAGTGATCAGCCCTGAGGTCTGCTCTGGGCATCTGAATTTTTGCGATCGTGATTCACATTTCATCTTTGGTGATGCCGCAACAGCCGTTTTGGTAGAGAAAACACCCCAAAATACCGATACGGCATTTGAAATCGTCAGCAGCCATTGCGTGACACAGTACTCTAATAATATTCGTAATAACTTTGGCTTTTTGAATCGCACAGACCCTGCCAGTGTGAATACTAAAGATAAGCTCTTTGTACAAAATGGGCGCAGTGTCTTTAAAGAAGTTTGCCCGATGGTGGCAAAATTAATCAATAGCCATACGCATGATAATAAAATTAGCCATACAGACATCAAACGACTTTGGTTGCATCAGGCCAATGCCAACATGAATGCTCTGATAGCCAAGAGCGTACTGGGCAAAACCTACAATGAAACTGAAGCGCCTATTATTTTAGATCGTTACGCTAATACAAGCTCTGCCGGTTCTATCATTGCGTTTAATGAATATTCAAGCGATCTGACGACTGGTGAAGTGGGTGTCATTTGTTCATTTGGTGCAGGGTATTCCATTGGCTCCATTATTGTTAAAAAATTGTAGCCGGTTTTGTTAGTAACATAGATGAGCCCTCTTGAGATGAGCCGTTTGGCTTAGCGATCATCAATTTACCAATCATCGACTTAAGTAGAGCAAGGAATACTCTACTTAAGTTTAGGTCATATCAAACACCTCTCACAACTGGTCACTTGAACAGCATTATTTTTCATATCGACACAAAAACTCCCTTAAATTTCGGCAAATAAGCGGGTATTTGCAGAGATTTCCCGATTTCTTTCGATAAGAGATGGACAGCACAGTGCATTTTAGGCACAATCGCATCACAATTTTGTCACAGTAACTCATCGTATCAACAACTCGATAACTGTGATGCACCGCATACTCAAGACGCGCACTGATAGCACCTTGCTATGAACGCGTGTCTCTTGGCTACCTGAGGATTTCATGGCGCAGATTCTGGTTTTACACGGCCCAAACCTGAACTTACTCGGCACACGTGAGCCTGAGACGTACGGGACTGAGACACTAGCCGATATCGATGCCAAAATCACACAGCAGTGCCAAGCCTCAGGCCACTCAGTCAATCACTTTCAGAGCAACGCTGAATATAAGATCATTGATCGCATTCATGCAGCCAAACACGATAAGACCAATATTATTGTTATCAACCCCGCGGCGTTTACACATACCAGTGTTGCGTTACGCGATGCGTTAACGGGCGTTGCAATCCCTTTTATTGAATGCCACCTATCCAATGTACATGCGCGCGAGCCCTTTAGGCAGCACTCGTATTTATCGGATGTCGCTATAGGTGTTATCTGTGGCTTTGGCTCAATGAGCTACACCCTTGCTATTGAAGCGGCTTTTCATTATCTCGACAAAACCGCTAATCAATAAGGCTTAGCGAATAAGCATGGAACGCGACTGAGTGCATCAAAGCACCCCATAAAAGCGGTTGTATGCAAAGTGGAGAGTGGCAACATAAGAATTATTCGGCATTGAAACCGAAAAAAGAACACAAGATTAAAATAACGATCGTGACAACCACCATCACGATATTAAAAAATTACGCTTAAACGCCCAGATTAAAAAGAGGTCACCATGGATATCCGAAAAATCAAGAAGCTCATCGAGCTATTAGAAGAATCTAATATCGAAGAACTTGAAATCAGCGAAGGGGAAGAGTCTGTACGCATTAGTCGTGGCTCACGTAATGCTGGCATGGTGCCCATGCAAACTTACGTACAACCAGCTGCTGCACCTGCGCCCGCACCAGCAGCCGTTGCGCCAGCGGCTGCCCCCGCAGAAGAAGTCAGTGCTGCACCTGCCGGTCACGCCGTCAAATCACCAATGGTAGGCTCATTTTATCGCGCATCCAGCCCAGGTGCCGCACCATTTGTTGAAGTGGGTCAAACTGTTAAAGCCGGTGAAACCATCTGCATTGTTGAAGCCATGAAGATGATGAATCAAATCGAAGCCGATAAAGCCGGTGTAATCGAAGCGATACTGGTTAACGATGGTGAGCCCGTTGAATATGACCAACCACTTGTAATCATCGCTTAAGTTGCTGAGGAATTCCTATGTTATTTGACAAGGTTCTCATAGCCAACCGCGGTGAAATTGCACTGCGTATTTTGCGTGCCTGTAAAGAACTTGGCATCAAGACAGTTGCTGTCTATTCACAAGCAGATAAAGACCTTATGCATGTAAAGCTGGCCGATGAGTCAGTTTGCATTGGGCCGCACCCCTCAAAAGACAGTTACTTAAATGTGCCGGCTATTGTCAGTGCAATGGAAATTACCGACTCAGTCGCTGTGCATCCAGGTTATGGCTTTTTAGCCGAGAATGCTGACTTTGCAGAGCAAGTGCAAAACAGTGGTTTTACTTTCATTGGCCCCGATGCTGACACCATCCGTCTTATGGGCGATAAAGTCTGCGCTATTGAAGCCATGAAAAAAGCAGGCGTACCCACGGTACCCGGCTCTGACGGAGCATTGCCTGAAAACGACCCTGAGTTTTGCCTCGCAACAGCAGAACGTATTGGCTACCCCATCATCATCAAAGCGGCTTCCGGCGGCGGTGGCCGAGGCATGCGCGTTGTGCACGATGCCGAATCACTGATTAGCTCGATCGACATCACACGCTCAGAAGCACAAGCGGCTTTTGGTGATGGCACGGTTTACATGGAAAAATTCCTCCAGAACCCACGCCACGTCGAAGTACAAGTGCTTTCAGACGGGCAAGGCAACGCGATCCATTTGTTTGACCGCGATTGCTCGTTGCAACGTCGTCATCAAAAAGTACTGGAAGAAGCACCTGCGCCTCAGCTTGATGAAAAAGCTCGCCAAGATGTATTTGATGCTTGTGTTAAAGCCTGTGTTGAAATCAACTACCGTGGTGCAGGAACGTTTGAATTCCTATATGAAGAAGGTCATTACTACTTCATTGAGATGAATACACGTATTCAGGTAGAGCACCCCGTAACCGAAATGATTACCGGTGTTGACCTCATTAAAGAACAAATACGTGTTTGTGCAGGCGAGAAGTTAAGCCTAAAACAAAGCGACATTAAGTGCTTTGGCCATGCTTTTGAGTGTCGTATTAATGCCGAAGACCCTGTTACCTTTATGCCAAGCCCAGGCTTAATTAACACCTACCACCCACCCGGCGGGTTAGGCGTGCGTGTTGACTCGCATATTTACTCAGGTTACAAGGTGCCGCCCTACTACGATTCAATGATTGCAAAGGTTGTTACGCATGCACGTGATCGAGAAGCGGCATTAATCCGTATGCGTATTGCATTGGATGAGCTCGTTATCGACGGGATTAAAACCAATATCCCTCTGCAGAATGACTTAGTGCGCGATGAGCCTTTTGGTAAAGGGGGTGTCAATATTCACTACCTCGAGAAAAAGCTCGGCCTAAGCTAGTCATTCAACCCAGAGTCATCATCTGGGCAATGGTCTAGAGTAATAGCTGCATCCACAATAACAGCTCAGAATAGCTTCATTTAACAAGACGCTCTTCTGAGCTATTGATACATAAGTTAATAACACCCAGCTTAGTCTGGGTGTTTTGTTTTTTATCTGTTTCATTTTGCATCTTTAATTGCTCAACCCTTATTTGCTCAACGCCTGACTTTACTCAACCACTTTGCTCAACCAATTTGTTCAACCCTTTTGTTCAATCACTTTTGAGAACACCAATGCCTTGGTTAGAAATTCACATTAACACCTCCCGTAGCGATGCTGGCCGTTTTGAATATGCACTCATCAAAGCTGATGCACTTTCTGTGACGCTACAAGATAATGCGGATCAGCCTATTTTTGAGCCAGCTCTTGGTGAAACACCGCTCTGGCAAGAAACTCGCGTAGTTGGCTTATTTAATGCCGAGGTGGATACAGCCGCTATTGAAGAAAAATTGAAGCTCACTAATCAAGGCGCTTACTCTCAACACAACCCGTTTAAATGGCATATTGTGGAAGACAAAGATTGGGAGCGAGAATGGATGCAGCATTACCATCCCATTCAATGTGGTGACAATTTTTGGGTTTGCCCAAGCTGGCAGGAGCCACCCAACCCCGAGGCTGTCAATTTATTACTGGATCCTGGTTTAGCATTTGGCACCGGTACACACCCCACTACTTTTTTATGTTTAGAGTGGCTATCGCAACAAACCCTTAATGACGCACAGGTTATTGATTACGGCTGCGGATCAGGCATATTGGGCATTGGCGCATTACTCCTTGGGGCGCAATCCGTTTTGGGGGTGGATATAGACCCTCAAGCGTTACTTGCCACACAAGATAATGCTCAGCGCAATCAATTAGACGCACATCGCTTCCCTGTTGTCTTTCCTGACAAATGCTCAGAAGAACCCGTTGACCTTGTACTGGCCAATATTCTGGCGGGGCCACTCGTTGAATTAGCCTCTACGCTCTCACCACGTGTCAAAGCAGGTGGAAAACTCTGCCTTTCGGGCATTTTAGCCACACAAGCCGACGCCGTAATCAAAGCCTATGCCGACACATTCCAATTCGACCCTATTGCACGAAAAGAAGAGTGGGTGCGCTTGACCGCAACCAAACTGGCATAGACAATGAACACTCTGCGCTTTTATTGATCGACCGACTGAAATAAATGACCGACCTAATCACTCGTTGCCCCAAATGTGCCACTGCGTTTAATGTCACAGAAACTCACCTTAAGACAGCGAATGGCGCCGTGCGATGCGGTTCATGCCTGAGCGTCTTTAATGGTCGAGAAAATCTTGTTCATACGCTGACGCAAAAAAGTAACCCACTGCTTGATAAAGATGAT
>CALIUX010000185.1 GCA_938048505.1 uncultured Pseudomonadales bacterium | reverse complement strand
TCTCGCTCTAAACCAAATCCAAGTCTGGCTTCGGTTGATAGCCAAGGCAAAATTTTGTAACCACCAATGACTTCTAGAGCGGTGGTATTGAAAGTTGACTCACCCAGTTCTGGGGCTTCAATTTTCCAGTTACTCAGGCCGCCGCCAGCATAAAATTTCTTGTCATCTGCTGCTTGTACGCCCATGGCGACAGTTGAAAGGGCAATTAGCATTAGCTTATTCATAGCGTTGTTTCTCTCCAGGAGGTCGATCCAGGGTGAAGCGCTCGGCGCTTGATTCATTATTATCTTCCTACGCCAGGCAGCCCTAGCAGTGAGTAAAGTATTCGGCGAATTTATCTGATTGTCAAACCTGCCGTGAGTGAGTTGAGACAAACGTAGGCCAGTTGGCTATCGCATGTCGGGATAGGTCGCTATAATGCGCGCCTTAAATATAGGCTCAACCCTTTGTGCTCATCGGGTATTGCTAGCTACACTTCTGGTTTTCACCTTCAATATTGCGTTAATACGGTGGTGTTCTAAAGTGTAGATCTAGTAATGCTATATGAGCTCCCTTTCCATTTTTTGGTAGTCCTTTCGAACTCCTCGGGGTATTCAGTGATAGAAAATTTGCGCAATGTTGCCATCATTGCTCACGTAGACCATGGCAAAACCACACTTGTAGATAAATTGCTGCAACAGTCTGGCACTCTCGATCGTAAGGATCAAGGTGCTGAACGCGTTATGGACTCTAATGATCAAGAGAAAGAGCGCGGTATTACCATTTTGGCCAAAAATACCGCAATTCAGTGGAACGACTACCGTATTAACATCGTGGATACTCCCGGGCACGCCGACTTTGGCGGTGAGGTTGAGCGTGTATTGTCAATGGTTGATAGCGTTTGTCTTTTGGTTGATGCAGTTGATGGCCCTATGCCACAAACGCGCTTCGTGACCTCTAAAGCCTTTGAGCAAGGCCTTCGCCCGATTGTTGTGATTAATAAAATCGATCGCCCGGGTGCGCGCCCTGATTGGGTCATGGATCAAATTTTTGATCTTTTTGATGCGCTCGGTGCTAGCGATGAGCAACTGGACTTTCCGGTTGTCTATACCTCGGCACTGAATGGTATTGCTGGTCTTGATCCTGAAGAAATGTCTGAAGACATGACGCCGCTTTATCAAATGATCGTGGATAAATGTCCTGCGCCAAAAGTTGACCCTGAAGCGCCTTTTCAGATGCAGGTTTCAGCTCTGGCTTACGACAGCTATGTGGGTGTTATTGGTGTCGGGCGTATTACACGCGGTACATTGAAACCCAACCAGCAGGTCATCGTGAAGTCTGCCGATGACAAAGAGCGCAAAGGCAAAGTGCTGAATGTGAAGGGCTACTTAGGCTTGGAGCAGGTTGAAACACAATTGGCTACTGCAGGTGATATCGTCTGTATTAATGGTATTGATGGCCTCAGTATCTCTGACACCCTATGTGACCCAGACAATGTGGAAGCATTGCCTGCGCTGAGTGTTGATGAGCCGACTGTTAGCATGACATTCATCGTGAACGATTCTCCTTTTGCGGGTAAAGAAGGTAAATTTGTTACCACGCGTAATATTAAAGATCGCTTAGATCAAGAGCTTATCCATAACGTTGCCTTGCGCGTTGAGCAGGGTGATACGCCGGATAAATTTATTGTTTCTGGGCGCGGTGAGCTGCATTTGTCAGTTCTCATCGAAACGATGCGTCGTGAAGGCTTTGAGTTGGGTGTTTCGCGTCCAGAAGTGGTTCAGCGTGAAATTGATGGCGAGATTCAAGAGCCTTATGAGCAGGTTGTGATCGATGTAGAAGAGCAGCATCAAGGCTCAATTATGGAGGAGATCGGCTTACGTAAGGGCGAGCTGACTAATATGGAGCCGGACGGCAAAGGTCGTGTGCGCTTAGAGTTCATTACGCCTTCGCGTGGTTTGATTGGCTTCCGTGGGGCTTTCCTGACGATGACATCAGGCTCTGGCATCATGACAAGTATTTTTGATCACTATGGCCCTGTAAAAGTGGGTGATGTTGTGAGTCGCCAAAACGGCGTGCTCGTGAGCATGGTGAAAGGCAAAACAGCGGCTTATTCACTCTTTAATTTACAAAGCCGTGGCCGCTTGTTTTTAGGGCATGCGGTTGATGTCTATGAAGGTCAGGTGATTGGTATTCACTCGCGCGATAATGACTTAGCGGTTAACCCAACAAAAGGTAAGCAGCTAACTAATGTTCGGGCTTCTGGTACAGATGAAGCACTCACATTGGTTCCGCCTATCAAGCATACGCTTGAGCAAGCGTTAGAGTTTATTGAAGATGATGAGCTGGTTGAGGTAACACCAGAAAGCATCCGCATTCGCAAAAAACTCTTGACCGAGAACGAGCGTAAACGCGCAAAATAAGTTTCATTGCTTAAAAGTGACGCAGCACGCTAATGGCCAATTGGCGTGCTAATAAAAAAACCGCACACCTTTTTTGGGTGTGCGGTTTTTTTGTTGTATTTGAATGATTGAGATTAAAAAATATCTTCTTCCTCATTGGTGGTTGAAGAGGAGCCGCTTTTGGTAGCGCTATAAGTGGTTGGAACATTCTCAGTACGGAAGATTTCAAAGATTGCGCTTTTATCCCCGCCTCTTGCGCGCTGTCCGGTGCTCGGGTTAATCCGTACAGACGCAATACCGGCTGGCTGGGGTTGAATTAATTCTGGTTTGTCTTCCAATGCTTGTCGCATATAGTTAATCCAAATGGGTAGTGCTGCAGACCCGCCATATTCCCGATTGCCCAATTTGTCGTATTCATCAAAACCGACCCATGCTGTGGTAACGATTCCCCCTGCGTAGCCAGAAAACCATGCATCTGTTGGCCCGTTGGTGGTGCCGGTTTTACCTGCCATGTCATTTCTGTCGATCGCTTTTCTTGCTTTTCGTGCG
>CALIUX010000184.1 GCA_938048505.1 uncultured Pseudomonadales bacterium | reverse complement strand
AAACTTTCACTCAAACCCCATTTAGTGACCATATTACGGGCAAGTTGTGTTGCTCGTTCGATGTCATTAGAAGCGCCTGTCGTCACCCCATCAAGGCCCTGTGTCATCTCCTCAGCAATTCGACCACCAAAAAGTGAACATAGCTGCGAGTAAAGGCCGCGCTTACTTAAGCTGTATTTATCTTCTTCTGGCAGAAATTGCGTAACGCCCAAAGCTCGCCCACGAGGAATAATACTGACTTTATGCACGGGATCATGCTCAGGGACTAAGCGCCCAACAATGGCGTGACCTGCTTCGTGATAGGCGGTATTTTCTTTATCTTCTTCGCTCATCACCATTGAACGACGCTCTGCACCCATCATGATCTTATCGCGAGCGCGCTCAAACTCTTCAGCACCGACCAAACGGCGATTCCCACGCGCCGCAAATAGAGCGGCTTCATTCACGAGATTAGCCAAATCCGCACCAGAAAAACCCGGTGTACCCCGAGCGATAATCGATGCATCAACTGCTTCGCTCAATGGCACTTTGCGCATATGCACTTTCAATATTTGCTCTCGGCCACGAATATCGGGCAGGCCAACAAAAACCTGACGGTCGAATCGGCCCGGACGAAGCAAGGCTTTATCAAGGACATCTGGGCGGTTTGTTGCAGCAATAACAATAATGCCTTCATTACCTTCAAAACCATCCATTTCAACCAGCAACTGGTTGAGTGTTTGCTCTCTTTCGTCATTGCCGCCACCATGACCGCCACCACGATGGCGACCCACTGCATCGATCTCATCAATAAAGATGATGCAAGGTGCCTGCTTCTTGGCTTGATCAAACATATCGCGAACACGCGACGCGCCGACACCCACAAACATTTCAACAAAATCAGAGCCAGAGATAGAAAAGAACGGGACTTTTGCTTCACCTGCGATGGCTTTCGCCAAAAGTGTTTTACCGGTTCCTGGCGGCCCATTCATTAGAACACCACGTGGAATGCGACCACCTAAACGCTGGAAGCGTGAAGGGTCTTTGAGGTATTCAACAAGCTCTTGAACTTCTTCTTTTGCCTCATCAACACCAGCAACATCAACAAAAGTGGTTTTGATTTGATCTTCACCCAACAATCGCGCTTTGCTTTTACCAAAGCTCATTGGGCCACCTTTACCGCCAACGCCACCCTGCATTTGACGCATAAAGAAGATAAATACAGCTATCACGATTAAGATAGGGAAACTGGCAACTAAAAGCTGTTCCCATATACTAGGGCGCGATATTTCAGTGCCTTCAACCTTCACTCCACGCTCTAATAAATCATCCATGAGCTTATCATCACGGATATCGGGACGAATGACCTTAAAAGTAGAATTGTCTTCACGCTGCCCATAAAACATTTGGCCATCTGTACGCACATGCTGAACGCGACCCGCTTGTACTTCTTCTACAAACTGCGAGTAGCTCAACTCATGATTAGGGGAAGACCCACTAAAATTCTGGAAAACTGAGAATAGCACCAGTGCTATTACCAGCCACACAATTATGTTTTTCATCATATCATTCAAGAGGTTTCCCCTTTTGTTACCTCAGTATGTTGCAGCGCCAGTGGATGAACGTAGCGCAAATGAGTTCATCCCATCACAACAAGTATACCTAATGACTTGAGTCTATTAGGCACAAAACTAAAACATTTGACACAAAAGCCCATGAAGCTCGCTAACAGACCAAGCAATACTGCTTGATTCAGGCTCATTTTTCTTACTTTAAACTGACACTTTACGTACAGGCTGCAGTTACTCACATGTATGCATACGCTTACTCACCCTTAAAAGCCTTAGCGACAAGATACACTTCACGAGAGCGAGCACGAGATGATTCAGGTTTACGAATAACTACTTTTTTAAAGCTCGATCGAGCCTCTTGCATCCACGCATCAAAACCTTCACCTTGGAAGGCTTTGCAAGCAAATGAACCACCCGGTTTGAGTACACTCCGCGCCATATCGAGCGCTAGCTCAACCAAATACATGGCTTTTGGCTGATCAACATCAGATATACCACTCATATTGGGGGCCATATCTGAAATTACAACATCTACAGGCCGACCATTTAGTACCTGAAGCAATGAATCGAATACATCGTTTTCAGTAAAGTCACCCTGTATGAACTCAACACCCGCTAAAGAATCCATGGGTAAAATATCACTTGCCAGAACAAATCCCTCATCTCCTACCAGCTGTGCGGCAACTTGCGCCCAACCACCAGGCGCAGCGCCTAAGTCTACAACCGTAGCGCGCGGTTTGATCAGTTGGTCTTTATCATTCAACTCAAGTAGCTTATAGCTCGCACGGGAGCGATACCCATCTTTTTGCGAAGCTTTGACATAATGATCGTTAAAATGTTCTTGCAACCAGCGATTACTGCTTTTTGAGCGAGCCATAAAATGCCAAAACCTATCTGCACACAACATAAAAAGACGGAGAAATTTCCATCAAAACGCGTTATGGTACGCAACCCTTAAGCGTATGAGAAGTTTTTTGACGACCGGCTGTCAACTACACGCGGCGAGCGCCTTGATCACGATAATTGATCACAACAAAAAGGACGGTCGCACCCTACACAGTATAGTGAGTGACGATTAGCACTGAGTAAACACCCGTAATAGCCTCAAGTCATGTTTAACGCAACAAGATTTTGTTAACATGAAATGATTTACTTGAATAAATAGAACAGTTGTTTTATATACTTCCCATCAAACCAACAAACATAATGAGCACTAAGGCTTGTGTCTATGCCACTTTCAACACTATTGAAAAAACAATATCGCACTATTGGTCACAATCTTAACCCTATCGTGACAATTGCTGGCAACGGCTTGAGTGAATCGGTACTGACCGAAGTTGAGCGTGCGCTCGACGATCATGAACTTATCAAGGTCAAGCTGGCCATTACTGATAGGCTCGCTCGACAAGAAACCATTCAAACCCTGTGCCATAGCAGCGGTGCAGAGCTTGTACAAGAAATTGGCAAAGTCGCACTTATTTATCGCCAAGCAAAAAAACCCAAAATAACGACATCAAACATCCGTTAATTGGCTTTACTGAAATGCATTTTTTGCAACACAATGCAGCCAGCTAATAGACAAATATCATCAATTTAAAGTAGTCCTTATTAAACCCGCTAAATTAAAGTAGCGTTCTAGTTAAAGGTAGTATTCTATAAAATAGCTATCTAAGCAACGACTCCAAACACTCAATATTCACACATGTAGAATCGATAGGATAAAGTGCATTAAGGAAAAGAAAGCTCCATTTTCTCGATTCACTTTATTCCGTTTATTTTATATTTTTTATATGTGAATTATGAGTAATCCATTATTTATCAGTAGATTGCGCAACGGTAGGACGGCACACAATGCCCAGATCTGCAGTGGGCAAGTCACTTAAAGGGCCTGGCTTTGGCTGAAAACGAGGCTTCTCAGGCTCATCCACTTCCTTGCGAGGTCGGCCGCGCTTAAGCGGTCTAACACGCTGGTTAGCAATTTCTTCAATCTTATCCTTAAACGCGTCACCACCCAGTACTTGGCCGAGCTTAATCGTCTCAGCGATATACTGAAGTAATCGCTTATCAAAGTCATAGCGAAACAAGCCGCGGTACGCCTGACAACGCTCTACGCGGCCATCACCTAACACATCATAAAGCTTATGATCTTGAATCAACGGATTGTCTTCAAGACCAACGTGATGACGAAAGCTAGACCAAGCATAATCATCAAGTGACTCACATAAACTTGAATAAATCGGCTTAAGTTCAACATAGCGGTAGCAACTCAACAAATAGGATGCACTATCAATAAGGCTCGACTTATAACGCCCGTCCCAAAGGGTGCCAGAGCGCTTATAACGATGGTTAACATACTGAACGTAACGACGCCCTAACGATTGCATAAGCGAAGAGATACCAGACGCTATCTTTGGCGTTGCAATAATTTGAATCATATTGGGTAGCAGAACATAAGCATGCACATGGACATTGTACTGCTGAGCAGCGGCTTTTAAGCTGAGAAGATAAAACTCATAATCTTCATCATCAAAAAAACACGCCAACCCATTGTGCCCTGCCTGGACAATATGCTGAGGGATATCCGCTATTTGTAAGCGCGGCAACCGAGGCATAGAAAAACCTATTCCATTGTGAAAGTGATTGAATAAGGGTGAGGCGCTAAATAACAAGCGTAGCTAGCCCATATCGCAGGAGAGGCAATATAGCCAAAATGTTGCCATTCAGCAAACAGTCGCAAGCACAATTGCTTCATCCTCATCATTAAGTATGTATAAGGTGATCACAAAAGATCATGCAAAACATTAAGGTCTGTCACATAACATGGCAGATATCGTCTTTCATCTCTGAAGACATCGCGCTAGAATCTTGGGTAAAAGTTAAGCAATGCGCTTTATTAAACCAATTGTGATTGCGCTATAACTGAATTGCGCCATCATTTTGTAAGGTAAAGGTATAAGTAAAGCTTCTGCCAGATGCAGAAACTGAGATACACAACAATCCAACCAGTTTAACAACGAGGTACGGACGCACAGTGTTTGAATTGATGGATTCGAAAGGGAATCGGTTTTTACTGAGCCGCCACCGCTCTGCAAGTAACTATAATACAAGCGGCTTTAGCCGGTTGCTCATTAAGCATTTGCTACGAGACTGCGATAGCCTTAGCTTACAAAAGGCCTATCGAGCACTACTTGGTATGCACGATAGTCAAACCGCGCCAAACTACTGGCAGGCGACTCTATCACCGCAAGGTACTATCTCCTCAGCCACTTCAGCAGGCACATCAATATCCAACCGCAGCTTGTCCAATAAAACGCTGCTAGGCATAGCAACACTAAGCACAACAGAAGAAAAACTGTTTGCCGCGATAGCCAATGGCAGCATTAAAATTCAGCAAACGCATAAGGCGGCCAAAGGGTCCAATAGCCAAGCACAGAAAGGCTTT
>CALIUX010000183.1 GCA_938048505.1 uncultured Pseudomonadales bacterium | reverse complement strand
GCAACACAATTGGCAAAGAGTAAGCGGTTTTGATGATCAATTGGGTGGTGTGCTTTTAAGATGGCAATAAAATCGATTGGCATCAGCACGGTGCCTTGGTGTAACAATTGGTGAAAGGAGTGCTGGCCGTTGGTGCCTTCTGTGCCCCATACAATAGAGCCTGTTGAGTAATCTACGCGGTCGCCATCACGGGTAACGCTTTTGCCGTTACTTTCCATTTCAAGCTGCTGAAGGTAAGCCGGTAGCAGTTGCATGTGGTAGGCGTAAGGCAGTACCGCTTGTGCGCTTGTGCCAAAAAATTGCGTGTACCAGAATACAATAATGCCCATTAATGCAGGGATGTTCTTTTCTAACGGTGCTTCAACAAAGTGCTCGTCCATCGCGTGGGCGCCCGCTCTTAGCGCGTTAAAGTTGTCCATACCAATGGCAAAGGCAATGGGCATACCGATGGCAGACCAAAATGAGTAGCGGCCGCCAACCCAATCCCAAATGGGGTAGACATTGTCGGCGTCTATGCCAAATTCAACGGCTTTTTCTACTTTGGATGAAATGGCTACAAAGTGCTTGGCTAAATCGCCCTCTGCGCATCCGCCCGCTAAAACCCAGCGACGTGCGGTTTTGGCGTTTTCGAGTGTTTCTTGGGTAGAAAACGACTTTGAGGCAACAATAAAGAGGGTTGTTGCGGGGTTGAGGCTGTTAGTAAGATCATGGATCTCAGCGCCATCAACGTTAGCAATAAAATGCACGTTAACGTGACCGGTATGGTAAGGCGTGAGGGCCTTAGTGACCATACGCGGCCCTAAATCTGACCCGCCAATACCAATATTCACAACGTCTGTAATGGCATCACCGTTAAAGCCCTTCCACGCTTTGCTGTGGACTTTGTCAATCAACTTGGCCATGCGCTCAAGTGTTTCTTCAACTGCTTTGTGCTCGGGTGTTTCGGGCTTGTCTGTATGGCGAAGTGCCATATGCAGTGCGGGGCGGTCTTCAGTATTGTTGATGTGCTCGCCGCGAAAAAGGCGATCAATAGCGCCTTTGAGGTCGGCTTGGTTGGCCAATGCAACAAGCTCTTTAAGAATATCTTGGTTGATGTGGTTCTTAGAAAAGTCGAGGTCTAAGCCGGCTGCGCTTGCCGTAAAACGCTCTGCGCGAGTGCTGTCTTGTTCAAAAAGCTCGCTCAGATGAATGTTGCTGATTTCGGCTTGAAGTGCCTCCAGCGTGCTCCAATTACTGTAGGCATTGGCTAAAGCGTTACTGGGCATAGAATCCCCCTTTATTTCTGGGTATGTGTTTCTGAATGTTGGCTTTCGGGTTGTGCAGTCTTTTGGCGTATGAATGCCTGCTGTTTGCAGGCTATTCGGGCGGCCTAGCCCGTTAGTGATTTCGGTTGATGGCAAAAAGCGCTAGTTCTGACATCGCTTCGGTGTAGATGTTCAGCGGCAGTTCAGATAATGCCGCTTGTGCCAGTTGGCTTTGTGTCTTGGCCGCTTGATGTGTGTATTCAATGGCACCGCAGCGTTTCACGATGGCAACAATTTCCTCTAAAGATGAGGCATCACCAGAGGTGATGGCTTTTTGAATAAGGGCGTTTTCTTCAGTATTGGCATGCTGCATGGCGTAAATCAGTGGCAGTGTAGGCTTACCTTCGGCTAAGTCATCGCCCACGTTTTTGCCGAGCGCTTCGCTGCTGCCTTCGTAATCGAGGGCGTCATCAATAAGCTGGAAAGCTGTGCCAAGGTGTAAACCAAAACGTTTTGCTGCTTGCTGCGCGGCTGTATCGCCACCGGCAAGGAGGGCGGCGGCTTCGCATGCGGCTTCAAATAATGCTGCTGTCTTTTTGTAAATAACGTTGAGGTAGTTGGCTTCGCTTACACTTGGGTCTTTTGCGTTAACAAGCTGTTGTACTTCACCTTCAGAAATTGTATTGGTTGTGTCTGACAAAATGCCCATAATCGGCATGCTGCCGAGCTTAACCAGCATTTGAAACGCGCGTGAGTATAAAAAGTCGCCTACTAAAACGGCTGGTGCATTGCCCCATTCGGCATTGGCTGTTATGCGCCCGCGCCGCATGTTTGAGACATCAACAACATCATCATGCAGGAGTGTTGCGGTGTGAATGAATTCAATAATGGCAGCCAGCTCATGCATGCTGGTCTGTTTGTGACCCAATGCATTGGCCATTAATAGCACCAAAAGAGGTCTTAATCGTTTGCCGCCAGAATCAACAATATAGTGACCTATGTTCTCAACCAGCCCAACATCGGAATGCAGCTGCTCAATAATTAAGGTGTTTGTTGCGGCAAAATCTGCTTGTACAGCATGTAAAAATGGCAGCATCGCCATTGCCCCTAAATAACGTGTCAGTCAAAATGGGTGGGGATGCTAGGCTTCGTGTCTCGGGCTGTCAAGTAATCCGGCAATTTGCTGTGAATGTCTCCGCTGTCGCATTTTGCATGCGCTATGTAAGCTAGATGCTGTATGGGATAAGCGGTAGGCTATGTGCTTGCTTGGGGGCTTGTTTTTTATTGCTAAATAGCCTAGAATTCGCGCCCATTTTGTTGGCTATGGCCAGCTTAATATTAGAACGGCGCAAGCTCTGTACCATCAACCATGGGGGTTGGTGGCTAAAATCTCTGGGTTTTAACTGATTTTTGTATAGGCAGCTATTATGGCTGAATGTGCAATGTTAATGCTCAAAGTGCTTCGCGGCGTCCAACTCCACTGGAGCATGTAAATGTACGCAGTAATTGCATCAGGCGGTAAACAGCACCGCGTAGAAGAAGGCGAAGTTTTACGCCTTGAGAAAATCGAAGCCGAAAAAGGCTCAACCATTGCTTTTGATCAAGTTTTGATGGTTGCTAACGGTGACGACGTAAAAGTTGGTACACCTGTTGTTGAAGGCGCAGCGGTTCACGCTGAGGTTGTTGGTCATGGTCGTGGCGAAAAAGTCACCATTATCAAGTTCCGTCGTCGTAAGCACTCAATGAAGCGTCAGGGTCACCGTCAATGGTACACTGAAGTTCGTATTTCAAGTATTTCGGCTGATGGCTCTGCGCCAGCGCCTAAAAAAGCGGCTAAGCCCGCTGCCAAAGCATCAGAAGGCGATGATTTAACACGCATTTCTGGCGTTGGTCCTGTAATCGTTGGCAAGCTCAACGATATGGGTATTACAACTTTTGCTCAGGTTGCAGCATTTACACCTGAAAAAGTAGCAGAAGTTGATGAAAAACTGAATTTTAAAGGCCGTATCGACCGTGAAGGTTGGATTGAGCAGGCTAAAAAATTAAGCGAAGAGGGTTAATCTCATGGCTCACAAGAAAGCTGGTGGTAGTACACGTAACGGTCGCGACTCCGAGAGTAAGCGCCTAGGTGTTAAATTGTTTGGTGGTCAAGATGTGCTTGCGGGCAACATTTTGGTTCGTCAACGTGGCACCCAATTTCATCCTGGTGACAATGTTGGTATCGGTAAAGACCATACTTTGTTTGCTAAAGTGGATGGGGTTGTTAAGTTCGAAATTAAAGGTCCTAAAAACCGTCGTCACGTGAGTATTGTTGCTTAATTTGCAGTACTCTCAGCGGTTTTACCGACTTTGATAAAAAAGCCCTGTCTTTGACGGGGCTTTTTTATTTGTGGTACACCTATTTTTAAGATTTTTAGGTCATGCACGGGTTTATTTTCTTTGTGTATGACAGCGTATCGGCCCATCTGTGTATTCAGGTCGATATTTATGTTGAGGTCGACGGGCCAAGATCAGGGTAAAGCGATTATGAAATTTGTAGATGAAGCGCCTATATATGTGCAAGCCGGTAAAGGAGGCAATGGCTGTTGTAGCTTTCGTCGTGAAAAGTACATCGCAAAAGGTGGCCCTGATGGCGGTGATGGCGGTGATGGTGGCTCAGTGTTTTTACAAGCTGATGAAAACCTGAATACGCTTGTTGATTACCGTTTTTCTAAAAAACATTTGGCTCAAAATGGCAGTGGCGGGCAAGGCCGTAACTGTACCGGTAAAAAGGGCGAGGATCTTATTTTACCGGTACCCGTTGGGACATCTGTTATTGATGATGATACCGGCGAGGTCATTGGCGATTTAACCGCAAACGGCCAGCAAATGCTCGTTGCGCAGGGTGGCTGGCACGGCTTGGGCAATACGCGCTTTAAGTCGAGTGTGAACCGTGCGCCGAGAGAAACATCTGATGGTTCAGAAGGTGAAGCACTCAACATCAAGCTTGAGCTTAAAGTCTTAGCTGATGCAGGCATGTTGGGTTTGCCGAATGCCGGTAAATCGACCTTTATCCGTGCGGTTTCGGCTGCTGAGCCGAAGGTAGCCGATTACCCCTTTACCACTCTGGTACCGAGTTTGGGTGTTGTTAAAGTGAATCAGTACCGCAGCTTTGTGGTAGCGGATATTCCGGGTTTGATTGAAGGCGCTTCAGATGGGGCCGGTTTGGGCATTCGCTTTTTAAAGCACCTTACGCGCTGCCGTGTTTTGTTGCATCTTGTGGATATTTGTCCCGTTGATGGCTCTGACCCTATTGAAAATGCCTTGAGTATTACCCGTGAACTGGAGCGTTTTAGCCCTACATTGGCACAGCGTGAGCGCTGGCTCATTTTGAACAAAGCGGACTTATTACCCCCTGAAGAACAAGAAGAAGTCAAACAAAAGCTCGTTGAAGCGTTGCAGTGGGAAGGTCCGGTGTATGTGATTTCAGCCATTAATAAGCAGGGCACAGATCAGCTGTGCGGTGACTTGCTTAACTATTTAGAAGAAGCTTGGTCTATTGAAAAAGAAAGCCCTGAAAAGGCTGAAGCCGAGCAAGCCCTGCAATCGCAAATGCAAAGTGAAGCGCGTGAGCATATTCAGGCGTTGCGTGAGAAGCACCAAGCGGCGCGGCGTGCAGCTAAGTTGGGTATTGATGTACAAGACGATGACGATGATGACGGTAATTATGATGTAGAGGTAGAATACGTACCTTAGTCGAGAGTGTTTCGTTTATTTTTTGTCATGTCTTAGGTTTGTACTTTGACCGGCTTTAATTTGTAGCAATCATTAATTTGTAGCAACCATTGGGATTTTTTGTGTCATCGCCTTCTTGTAACAAGCGTAGTAATAAGCGTCATCTCGTTCGCAATAGTCACCGCTTGGTCATTAAAATTGGCAGTGCATTATTAACAAATGATGGTCAAAGCCTCGACCGAGAAAGCATTGCTGATTGGAGCCGTCAAATTGCGGCGCTGATTAAAAATGGTCAAGAGGTTGTTTTAGTCTCTTCGGGTGCAGTGGCTGCGGGCATGGTACGCTTGGGCTGGAAGGAGCGCCCCACATCAATACATGAGTTACAAGCAGCTGCGGCGATTGGGCAAATGGGATTGATGCAGGTGTATGAAGAAATTTTTGCGCAATATGATATTCCGACTGCGCAGATCTTGCTCGATCACGATGATTTTTCGAACCGACAGCGTTATTTAAATGCGCGTTCTACTTTACGCACTTTATCTGATATGGGTGCTGTGCCTATTGTTAATGAAAACGATACGGTCGTAACAGATCAAATACGCTTTGGCGATAACGATACCCTCGGCGCGTTGGTTGCTAACCTAATAGAAGCTGATGTTTTGATGCTTCTAACGGATCAAGATGGCATGTTTGATGCCGACCCTCGTAATAATCCAAACGCTAAGATCATTCATGAATGCTCGGCTATTGATACAACGCTTGATGCCATGGCCGGTGATGGTGGGCTTTTGGGGCGAGGCGGCATGCAAACCAAAGTTAAAGCAGCGCGTTTAGCGGCGCGGTCTGGTGCGAATACGGTGATTGTGGGCGGCCGTATGCAAAATGCGATTACAGCGGTTGCCAATGGTGACGAGCTGGGCACATTACTGTTTGCTGGTCAGCCGCCTTTGGCCGCAAGAAAACAGTGGTTGGCGGGGCACTTGCAAGACTGTGGTGAGTTACTGCTGGACGATGGCGCGGTCAAAGCACTGCGTGACAAAGGTAAAAGCTTGCTACCTGTTGGTGTAAGGCAGGTTAAAGGGCAATTCACTAAAGGCGACTTGGTGATTTGTCGTGATCATAAAGGACGTGAAATTGCGCGGGGTTTAGTGAATTACAGCAGCGATGAAGCCCGACAAATTATGGGGCATGCCAGCCAAGATATTTTTTCACTATTGGGCTATAACGATTTTGATGAGTTAATTCATCGCGATAACTTAGTCATTCCTTAGCCTTTACCATTGTTCAGTTATTCTTGTTCAATGCTTTAACTGAATACTGTGTTTTTAGTGCGCACGTGTGCGTAAAATTCGAAAGAGACGGTTATGGCAACATTTAAAAAGCATATCCACGCAATGACGGCTTACAAGCCCCCATTAGATGGGCGTGACCCCCAGCGTCATACATTGCTTGATTTTAACGAGCGCACCATACCGGTTTCGCAACCGGTTATTGATGCGCTGGTCGAGTATGTTCAATCGGGTCGACTGCAAATGTATCCCGCATACGGTGATATTGACCAGCTGATTGCCGATTATTGCGGTGTTAAAGCTGAGCAGGTCATGATTACTAACGGGTCAGATCAGGGCATTGATCTGATTATTCGTTCATCTTGTGAGGCAGGGGATCAGGCAATCATACCGAGCCCTAGTTTTGCCATGTATCATCAGTGCGCTAAAATTGAAAACCTCGACATTATCGAGCCAACCTATACGCGTGAAGAGGGCTTTCCGCTCCAGGGTGTTTTGGAGGCAATCTCACCTAAAACACGTGTTATTTGCATTGCAAACCCAAATAATCCTAGCGGTACAAGTCTAAGCCGTGAGGCGATAGCACAAATTCTTACGGCCGCACCCCATGCCACAGTACTTATTGACGAGTGTTACTTTGAATATTCTGGGTTAACGGTATGTGATTGGGTCGATCAATACCCGAATTTAGTGATTACGCGTACGTTTTCTAAAACATGGGGTGTGCCAGCTCTGCGTATAGGCTTGGTGATAAGCTGTAAGGCGAATATTCAGGCATTGCTGAATGTGCGAGGCCCTTATGATATTAATCAGCTCGCGATTGTGGGTATTCGAGCCGCACTGGCTAACCCCGAATACACGCAGCAATATGTACGTGAAGTCATGACGCAATCAAAACCTATGCTAGAGGCCTTTTTAGCATCGGCTGATATCCCTTTTTGGCCGAGTGATGCCAATTATATTTGGTGCTTCCCTAAAGCGCATGAGCGTATTAACCAAGCGTTAATTGCTGCAGGTATATTGGTCAGGCCTAAAGCCGATGCCAATGGTGATATTGGCTTAAGGGTTACGCTCGGTACGCTTGAGCAAACGCAAGTTTTGATCAGTGTGATGCAGCAGGCGCTTACCGAATCAGAAGGCTGATTATCCTGCTAACTGTTTAGTTGCTACTTGTTTGGTTGCTATCTACTGTGCTGTTGTAGCGATATGTGATTAACTGGATTTGAAATAACGATTATGACTCAATGGACACCCCGCAATATTGCCGCAGGCGGACTTATTCTCTTGTCGCTTGCTTTGCTTTACCCCGGCCTGACTGAGCCGATGTTGAACCTCACCATCGCGGCAAAACTTCCTTTTTTAGGGAATATGGAGCTTTACAATAAAACGCAAAGTATTATGCAATCTATTCATGCGTTATTTGAAAGTGACAATACGCTCGTTGCGGTATTAATACTGGGCTTCAGCGTAGTC
>CALIUX010000182.1 GCA_938048505.1 uncultured Pseudomonadales bacterium | reverse complement strand
GACATATGTGCGGCAATGGTATCAGCCATGCGCCCAGGCTCATCTATCCCATTAAGAGATGTCATCACCTCAGCAGGCACCTTTTTGCTCATGCTCACATATTCATCAAAGCGTTTAAGCAAGGTTTTGCTGTACTGCTCGGCTTGCTCACCATCCTCTTCATTTTCAATCGCTTCAACATTGGCCAAATAGTAACCATCAACTTCAGAAAAAGACTCCACTTGCGAGCGCCGGCGGCCTTCAACCAGAACCTTGACCGTTCCATCAGGCAGGCGAAGCATCTGCAAAACCTGAGAGACCGTTCCTACGCTAAATAAATCATCAGGGGTTGGCTCATCAATACTTGATTGACGCTGCGCGACGAGCAGTATTTGCTTGTCATCTGCCATCGCTTGCTCAAGTGCAGCAATGGACTTTTCCCTCCCGACAAAGAGCGGTATAACCATATGAGGATAAACAACCACGTCACGCAGTGGCAGAAGCGGCAAAGTTAAAGTACTTTGCTCAGTAGGATTCGAATCCATAAAAAGCCCTCTTTTCATCTGCTTAAGCAGAAAAACATACCCTACAATGGTGATGGCTAGTCACAGAATTTCAATGAAGAGTTGCTATTTTTAATTAAAAACGGCCAATAAAGACCAAAAAGGCCTCGAAGAGGCCTTTAAAACGAAGCTAAATGCAAAAATTAATCTTCTGGTGCAGCCTTAGCAGCAGGTTTCTCAACGGTTTCATAAACCATCAAAGGCTCTGAATCACCTTTGATTGAACCCTCATCGACCAGTACTTTTGCCACATTTTCTTCCGATGGAAGCTTATACATGGTCTCAAGTAAAACCGACTCCATAATTGAGCGTAGGCCCCGAGCACCAGTCTTACGCTCCATCGCCTTATCAGCTACGGCTTTCAGTGCTTCTTCACGAAACTCTAGCTCAACCTCTTCCATTTCAAAAAGGCGAGTGTATTGCTTCACAAGAGAGTTCTTCGGTTCTGCCAAAATAGCCATCAAGGCTTCAGCATCCAACTCATCAAGGGTAGCGACAACAGGCAAGCGACCAACAAACTCTGGAATCAAACCAAAGCGCACAAGATCTTCTGTCTCAAGGTCTTTAAGCGTTTCGCCAAGATTGTTTTCAGCTTCTTTGCTCTTAACCTCTGCACCAAAGCCAATACCGCCTTTTTCTGAGCGATCTTTAATAATCTTATCGAGACCTGCAAAAGCACCGCCGCATATAAAGAGAATATTAGATGTATCAACCTGCAAGAATTCTTGCTGAGGATGCTTACGGCCACCTTGAGGCGGAACCGATGCAACCGTACCTTCGATCAACTTAAGTAAGGCCTGCTGAACACCTTCACCCGATACATCACGCGTAATAGAAGGATTGTCTGATTTGCGTGAAATCTTATCGATCTCATCGATATACACAATACCTTGTTGCGCCTTTTCGACATCGTAATCACACTTTTGCAAAAGCTTTTGAATGATATTCTCGACATCTTCACCAACGTAGCCTGCTTCCGTCAGAGTCGTTGCATCAGCGATGGTAAAGGGTACATTTAGCAAGCGAGCAAGCGTTTCAGCAAGTAGCGTCTTACCGCTACCCGTTGGGCCGACAAGCAAGATATTACTCTTACCTAACTCGATCTCTTCTTTTTTGTTGCCTGCTTTACGCAAGCGCTTGTAATGGTTGTATACCGCAACCGCCAACACTTTTTTGGCCTGCTTTTGGCCGATGACATAATCGTCAAGGGTCGTCGCAATCTCTTGCGGAGTGGGTAATGCGTCGGAATCCCCTTCGCTCTGGGCCTCTTGAACCTCTTCACGAATAATATCGTTACACAGGTCAACACACTCATCGCAAATAAATACTGAAGGGCCCGCAATCAGCTTGCGCACCTCGTGCTGGCTCTTACCGCAAAAAGAGCAGTATAAGAGCTTGCCATTGTCATCTTGATCTTTGGTGTGGTCGGTCATCAAACCTCTCCGCCAATTATTATATTACGCTGTTATACGAGCCAATATGGGGTCATATGGCCACAAAGCAAGGCTTCATCAACCACAGAGCAGCAAATTACGCGCTAATGACCCACTTTAGACATGCTAGAACCGATAAAAAAACAGCCCTTTAATCGATACAGCACAATCACATCGTTATCATTTATGAAGCAACCGCAAGCTAGTCACTACTTACAGAGCGATGCGCCAACACCTCATCAATTAACCCATAAGCTTTTGACTCTTCGGCGCTCATAAAGTTATCACGCTCAGTATCAGCTGCGATCTCTTCAACGCTACGACCGGCATGCTCTGCCATGATGCTGTTGAGCTGCTCGCGAATTTTGAGTATCTCTTGGGCATGAATATGAATATCACTTGCTTGACCCTGCGCACCGCCTGAAGGCTGATGAATCATAACGCGCGAATTCGGCAAGCAAAACCGCTTACCCTTAGCGCCTGCAGACAGCAAGAAAGCGCCCATGCTGCACGCCTGACCAATGCACATGGTGCTCACGTCTGGTTTAATGAACTGCATAGTGTCATATATAGACAAGCCTGCTGTAACAGAACCGCCCGGTGAATTAATATAAAGGTGGATGTCTTTATCGGGGTTTTCCGCTTCTAAAAAGAGGAGTTGAGCAACCACCAAATTAGCCATATGGTCTTCAACTTGCCCCACCAAGAAGATAACTCGCTCTTTGAGTAGTCGCGAGTAGATATCGTAGGACCGCTCTCCACGAGCAGTTTGCTCAATCACCATAGGCACTAATGCCGCGCTAGGATTGAATGAGTTGACCCCTTGAGTATCAATAATAGACATAACGATTGACTTTCCTTCAGTTTAAATGCGCCAGCACAATAACAGTAGGCGGATTGAAAACGATTAATTCTTTAATTTAACAACTTAAGCATTGTTGCGATTTAAGTTGCGATTTAACTATAAGTAAGACCAAAGCCGTTAAAAAACAATGCTTCTTATAAAATTAAAGGCATTCTGCGACAAATCGCAATAAAAGCAGCCAATTAAAGAGGATAGGTTAAAAGGTAATAATAAATACGGAGTATCTTTGTAAGAAGCTTAACCCCAGAAAGACACTTATGCCAGTAAATAAAAAAACCCCGCTAAATCTTTTAAAATCTAGCGAGGTTTTTAGAGAATGTGATTAAAAATCAATCAAATAGGGCTTGAATTATGCCTGTTGTTTTGCAATCAAATCTTTGTACGGAATCGTTTTTTCGGTAACAGAAGCCGACTCAAGCAACACATCAACAACCTGCTCTTCAAGCACAGCTGCTTCAACACCCGCCAACAATTGCTCATTACCAAAATAGTAATTCACAACACTTTGGGGGTCTTCGTAGGTAGAAGCAAGGTTTTCAACCATGGCTTTAACCTTGTCTTTGTCTGCTTTTAAAGACTTCTCAGACACAACCTCAGATACCAACAAGCCCAAGTGCGTACGACGCTTTGCTTGCTCTTCAAACATGTTATCAGGGAAGATTGTGCTCAGATCAATTTTATCGCTCAACTGGCCATATTGCTGTGCAGTTTGGTTACGCAGAGCGTTAATTTCATTTGAAACAAGCGCTTTAGGTACTTCAATTTCGTTTGCCTCAACAAGCGCATCAAAAATTTGATTTTTGATGTTGCCCTTAGCAGCTTTCTCTTTTTCGTTCTCCATGTTTTCGCGCACTTCTTTGCGAAACTGCTCTTCACCACCGTCAGCAACACCAAACGCAGAGAAAAACTCATCATTCACTTCAGGCAGCTCTTGAACCTCAACACCTTTAACAGTAACAGCAAACTCTACCGCTGCACCTTGAAGCTCTTCAGCCTGATAGTCTTCAGGGAAGGTTAAATTGAGTACTTTTTCATCGCCCGCCTTGGAGCCAACTAAGCCTGCTTCAAAACCATCGATCATGTGCCCAGAACCTAGAACCAAACGCTGATCTTCGGCTGTGCCACCTTCAAACGCTTCACCGTCTTTAGTGCCTTTAAAGTCGATTAGGACACGATCGCCATCTTCAGCAACTTTTGCTGCGTCAGCGTCAGCCCACTTCGCCTGACTTTTGCGCAAAGTTTCGATCATTTCATCGACGTCAGAATCAGCAATGTCTGCGCTTAGGCTCTCAACCTCAACACCATCAACGCTCTTAAGAGTGATTTCTGGGTAGACCTCAAATGTAGCAACAAACTCTACATCTTTACCCGCATCCATTTGCTTAGGCTCAATATTAGGTTGGCCTGCTGGGCGCAATTTCTCTTGTGCAATGGCATCAGAGTATGAACGATTGATTACGTCACCGAGAACTTCTTGACGAACACCACCACCAAAACGCTTCTTCACAACGCTCATTGGCACTTTGCCTGGACGAAAACCATTGATACGAACAGTTTTAGAGGCTTCTTGTAGGCGCTTATTGACTTCTTGGTCAACTTGCTCGGCAGGAATACCAACAGTTAAACGACGCTCTAAACCCGACGTTGTTTCAACGGAAACTTGCATGATGTGCCTCATTAGCTAAATCTGGGGTATTAATACTAGGCCTGACCTTAGGGCTTTTTGATCTGAATAACGACTGACTTCATTGTCAACATTTCTCACTATCAAAAGCATTTTTCAATCAAAGCTAGCATCTATGTGTATGTATGCGAGACTGCAAACCATGGTGCGGTCGGAGAGACTTGAACTCTCACGCCTTGCGGCACTGGAACCTAAATCCAGCGCGTCTACCAATTCCGCCACGACCGCGATATGGTTTACTACTCGATAAGACCAAGAGAGGTCACACTCATGAATTGAGTAACTCTTTGATTTATATGTAAAAAAAGAGTTATTTGCGACCCCGCCTTAGCGAGGGGTGCAAATAGTGCCATAGGGTCTTTGAGGATTCAACTTTTTTTTGAAAAAAAAGTAAAAAAAGCGTTATCCCTTAAAAATCTGCTGGACTATCGCTCACATTGAGCACAAAACAGCCCAACAAATAAATATAACAATAACGGCACTCGAGCCACACGAATAACACTCGCAACAACCAATGCTATTGGTTTTTCTGCAGGCTCATACTATTTGCGATTTTACTGACGACACTTATGGCCTTGCAGCCTCAAAAAGCCTGCAAGGCACACAAAAGGAGCAACCCTTAGTTAAGCCGTTCAAAAATAGTGGAGATACCCTGCCCCAAGCCAATGCACATTGTCGCAAGACCTAAGGTAGCATTTTTATCAGCCATTGCCGTCAATAACGTACCGCTAATACGAGTCCCCGAGCAGCCAAATGGATGACCCAGCGCAATCGCACCGCCATACAGATTAACCTTATCATCCATTGAATCAAGCAACTCCAAGTCTTTAAGCACTGGCAATGCCTGTGCTGCAAAGGCTTCATTTAGCTCAACCACGTCAATATCTTTGATCGTCAAACCTAGTTGACCAAGAAGCTTCTGTGAAGCCGGTACTGGCCCATAACCCATAACAGATGGGTCAACACCCACAACGCTGGTTCCAACCACTTTCGCCACAGGGTTGAGCCCTAGCGATTGCGCGCGCTCATAAGACATCACGAGCATGGCTGAAGCACCATCGGTAATCTGCGAAGAGGTGCCCGCAGTCACGGTGCCACCTTTGGGATTAAAAGCGGGCTTGAGCGTTGCCAAGACTTCTTTTGTGGTTTCGGGGCGAATGGTTTGATCTTCTTTCACGAGCGTCAAAACACCCATATCATCAACCCCTTCGATGGGGATGATCTCGCGTGAAAACTTGCCCTGTTCGGTTGCCTTGGCCGCCAACTGATGAGATCGCGCACCGAACGCATCCATCTGTTCACGATTAATGCCATGCAACAAAGACAGATACTCCGCCGTTATACCCATAGAGCCAGCGGCTTTAGCGACCGTCATCCCCATTAGAGGGTTAGGATCAACCTCTTTATTCATGTCGATATGGCCCATGTGCTCAACGCCACCCACCAAATAGACATCACCCATGCCAGCAGCAATGCTTGCCGTAGCAGTGTGCAAAGCAGACATTGATGAGCCACATAGCCGGTTAACTGTTTGAGCAGGCACAGTGTGAGGAATACCTGAGCGCAACATACTATTACGAGCAACATTAAAACCTTGCTCGCCACGCTGCATCACGCACCCCCAAATCACATCATCGATTGAGGCAGGCTCAACGGCTTCGTTTCGCGCCAATAAAGCTTGCATCAAACGCCCGCTCATTTCATCAGCACGAAGATTTCTAAAGCACCCGTTTTTAGATCGCCCCATCGGCGTGCGCGCATAATCAACAATAACGGCATCTCTTGCTTTAAGTGTCATTATTCAGCTCCTTTAATGGGGTAAAAAACGCTAGCAGACGTAGCCATTTCTTGCATGTTGCTGGGCAAATGGTAGAGCTCACCCAAGCTTTCATAAGGCTTGGCCATCTCTTGAAATGCGGCAATGCCAATTTCATCAATCCATTGGAACACACCACCCCTGAACGGCGGGAAGCCTAAGCCATAAATAAGCGCCATATCCGCTTCTGCAGGGCTCGCAACAATGCCCTCTTCAAGGCAGCGGCCGAGCTCTGTTGCCATCGGCACCATCATACGAGCGATGATTTCTTCATCGGTAAACTCTTTAGGCGCGGCGACATGCGGTTTTAATAGATCTTGCACAGACGGGTCAGGGTTTTTAACTGGCTTGCCTTTTTTATCTTCTGTATAGGCATAAAACCCTTTTTTGTTTTTCTGACCTAAGCGGCCTGCTTCAAAGAGAATATCCGTGCAACCTTTAAAATCTTTACTTAACCGGTCAGGGAATCCAGCCGCCATAACAGCTTCTGCATGCACGCCCGTATCAATACCGACCACATCCAGCAAATAAGCCGGTCCCATTGGCCAACCCCATTTTTCCATCACACTGTCAATATGCTCAAAACTCGCGCCATCACGCAATAATAACGAAAAACCTGCAAAATAAGGGAACAATACACGATTAACCAAAAAGCCCGGGCAGTCATTTACAACAATGGCTTTTTTACCTAATGCTTGTGCATAAGCAACTGTTTTTGCAATGGCATCGTCACTTGTTTTTTCGCCACGAATCACTTCAACCAAAGGCATTGCATGAACAGGGTTAAAGAAGTGCATGCCACAAAAACGCTCAGGCCGCGACACAGACTGGGCAAGATGGTTAATGGAAATAGTAGACGTATTCGTACATAGCACTGCATCGTCTTTGATATGCTGCTCGACCTCAGCTAACACCGCAGCCTTCACTTTGGGGTTTTCAACAACGGCCTCAACGACCAAATCGACCTTATCAAAACCATCGTAGCCCAAGCAGGGCTCAATGCGATTGAGTGTTGCAGCCATATCGGCATTCGATAATCGTCCGCGATCCACTCGCTTCAAAAGCAGCTTAGAGGCCTCTGCCAGACCCAGATCAATACCTTCTTGGGCAATGTCTTTAAGCTTAATAGGGACTTTCTTATAAGCCGATTGATAAGCGATGCCTCCGCCCATAATACCCGCACCTAAAACCGCAGCGCGATCGATGGGGTTAGAAGCACCCGAGGCCAATGCTTTAGCTTTTTTGCCTATGTACTGGTCATTAATAAATAACGACACTAAGGAGCGTGTCACAGCATTAGACGCTAGCTTACAAAATGCCGCCATTTCAAGCTCAAGCGCCTCTTTGCGCGACATTTTAGCGGCTTGCTGCATTGTCTTAATCGCTTTAACAGGCGCTGGGTAATTACGACCCGCCTTCCCTGCAACAAAGGCTTTTGAGGATTCAAATGCGAGGAGAGATTCCATATCGCCCATTGGCAAAGGCGCTTTTTTCTGCTCTCTGCGCGCCTTGTAATCGAGGTCACCGGCCAACATGCGTTCAATAATGGCTAGGGCAGCGGAATCTAGGTTTTCAGGCTCGACCACACTGTCAACCACACCTGCTTTTAACGCTTTTTCAGCAGAGTTGTTTGAACCGCTTGCAATCCAATCAACGGCTGTATCGACGCCGGCAAGACGAGGTAGGCGAACCGTTCCGCCCCACCCCGGTAAAATGCCTAGCTTTGTTTCTGGCAAACCGATTTTGGCATTTGGCGTAGCAATACGGTAGTCACACGCTAGGAGTAGTTCACAGCCGCCACCCAATGCAAAACCATTAATGGCCACAACAGATGGGATGGGAAAGTCTTCTAACTCATCAAAGACATCTCGCACCGATAACACAATTTCACGGATGGCTTCTTCGCCACCGCTAAACGATGGTTTGAACTCTGTGATGTCTGCACCAACTATAAAAGCTGGTTTGGCACTCGTTAGCATCAGCGCAACGGCCGAGCTGGATGCGACCGCACTCAGTGCTTCGGCAAATTGCGTCGATGTGCGACGATCAAACTTGTTAACCGACTCATCTTTTGCATCAAAACATAATTCGGCAATGTTACCGTCTCGTTCTTTGACGACAACCTTATCCCCTTGGTAGATCATAAAGACCCCTCAATAACCCCTGTTAATAAAGTTCAAATGGTATAGCACCATATCTTTGACCTGTTGTAGCGCCCAATACAACACATGCTTAACATTGCAAAGGCCACGTAAAAACATGTATTGATGAATGCGCTTCATATGCGACTGTGTTCAAAACAGCCTCAGTAAAAAAGCGCCAGGCCAAAATGTATTGATACGCATGCTAGTACCGCTAAAAACCCAATAAAATTGATACATCTCTAATAAATTGGTACTGGTCCATTGAGTATGGTTCAAGCTGAAACGATTGAACAGTGACATTTTCAATGGGATAGCATGTTTACATGCATCTTTCATAGAGTCAGAAGAGGCATTACGCGCCAGCCAATACACGCCAACCAAGAGGGTAACAGAACAAATTAAGGCTGATCTAGCTGGCTAGCACTGAAAAATCACGCGAGAGGCAATATTAAAATCCACACTAACGCACGAATAAAAAACGCGCAACAGAGGGCGGATTAGGGTTTTTAGCTGAGGCACCTGGCGCTGAAACGATAAAACCTGAACCATCTTGTAAATAGCAGGCATCACCTTGAACAAGACGATTTTGACCATCGCCTATTTGGATCTCAAGCAAGCCTTCCAGTACCGAAACACGCCAGCCACTGGTGAGATGCTTATCATTTAAAAGGGGCAGATCAATTAAGTCCGCTTCAGTAAATTGCTGGCCTGCGGGTAGGTATCCGTGACAAGGGGCATCATGACAGCCACCTAATTGACCCGTTCGAATACGCGCGCCCCCTATCGCCCACTTCTGGCTATCCTTAGATCGTATAATTGACAATGGCGCATAGAATCGGCCAAAAAGAAGCGTCTGCAAAGACATATTAAGCGCCAGCGCTAACTTCTCTAACGTCTGTACTGATGGGCTGGTTTTGCCTTGCTCAATTTGTGACAAAGCACCATTGGTGACGCCGGCACGGCGGGACAATTCGCGCTGAGACATTTTCCAAAGCTTACGCCACTGGGCAATGCGCTCACCCACATGGCACTTTTCACTTTGTTCCATTTCATAAGAAGGCGGCATTGAACGTAAAACACTCGGCTTAGCATCAGACTCTGTCATCGTGTTTTTCGCCTCAGAAGTTTCTTAGATGATCGGTTTTAACATCATGGGTTTTAGCATCATGAGTTTTAACATCGCGAACTTTAGAATCATACACTTTGGAATCGATAGCTCTATAAGCTTTAAAGCTGGCCGTTTAAGACTGCAAATCGTCAAAGCCACCCGAATTGTTTAGCTTAACAGTCGCACTAAAATCCGGGAAGCCAAGGCTATCATCGCCCCACTCCAGTGCTTCATCTTCGATTAAGTGCTCACCAAAACTATAAATCGCTTTGAGATTACCGCGACAAGCCTCTTGATCATAGGCCTCGGCAGATTCGATGGTCGACTCCGCTCGGCCCAAGTACGCATGCCATTGCGCTTCGCCATGGCGTTTTTTCAACCACTGCTCAGTCACGCTAGGCGCAACTACCGTTGCCGTTGCATTATTACCACCAAAGCCCTTGGAATTAAGGAAGGCCACCTGCGCATGCTCGCAGCCAATATTCTGATCAGACGAACTCAGACTCAAGCGCTGACTGTGCACATCATCAGCGATACCATCCACCGTTTTGATCCCCGGCAGAATACCGTGAGCAAAAATACCTAAGGAGTTTACCATTTGATCACCACTAGCAGGGCCAAGGGAATGACCAACATAAGCTTTAACGGCTGCAACGGGCCAATGCTCAATGCCAAACTGCTGCGCTACCGCATCAAATATCTTTGACTCCGTCACACGGTTTTGAGGTGTGCTCGACCCATGAGCCTGTACAAAACTGCTATGCCTAACGACATCACTGCCTAGCAAACTATCCGCTAGCCCAACCGCTCGCGCCATCGTCAAATAATTGCCCGGCCCAGGTGCAGAAATAGACTTCTTGTAACCGTCGGCATGCACAAACACACCTGGCACGGCAGCATGAATCACCGCACCCAACTCCATAGCCAACTCATCATCCATTAATAAAACGTATTGGCCGCTCTCAGCAATCGTAAAACCACAGTTTTCCCCAAATGGACGGCTAGCACGACGGTAGTCAATCGTACCGTCTTCAAGCAGGCCGCCAGCTAAACGCGCGATCTCAGCATCGGTCGCTAATGCGCTCATCGCGCTATAGCCATCAATAATCTCAGGTAAAATAGGTGCTTCTGCCGCACCCACCATAACAACACGGCGACGCCCAGATTTAATATCATCCACACCGGCATTCAAGTTATACAAAAACGTAGCGCACGCCCCTGCAATACCCGCAGTTGCGCCAACACTGCCCAATACATAGGCATTAATAAAGTCAGCAGGCATGGTGTTAAGCCCCAGAGCAAGCTGCTTTGACGTGACTCTTCCGCCTTGGCTACGGGCACGCAACATACCCCCCAACCCTAAATGATCGAGCTGGCTCATAACACTACAGCTATATACCGCTATTTGGTCGGGGCTAACGGCATCAACAACTTTTGACCATTCAATACCCAAGCTATTAATGCTGTCACTGGCGGCCAAAACAGATAGCTGAAGACCACGAGGATGGTGCAATGAGCGATAGTGGCTCGCAGGATCAAAGCCCGAAGGAAGCTGACCTGCTGCCTGAACAGGCATAACGGCCGTATGCTGCGCTGTCACATCAAGACCGGCTTCAATCGCCAATGTCACTTGGCGCCCCTCTTCGGCTACAACCCGCCAGCCTTCGGGCAAGCTTGCTGGTAAATCTCTTTTCGATAACGTGACCAAGCTTGGTGCCTCAGCTGTACCGGGTAGCTTGAACTTTTGGCCAGTGGGTACGGCATCAACATCAAAATGCGCCGCCTCAATACGACGCACCAACGTGCCTTCATACACAATTTTGCGCAGCTTTGGAAAATCATGCACAGGATCAAAAGCGGTACCGCTTGACCAATAATAGTCATCGTTTTTCCATTGCAGCTGCCCCATTAAACTACCAAGTGCAATGCAGTTCTTACGCTGCTCAGACTCCGACAAGTTATCGAAAATCGTACGCTTATAAGCATGATGGAAAGAGCTGCGGCCGGCAGCATTGAAACCGCCAAAGGCGGTAATAACAGGCAAACGAGTCACGTATTAGGTCAACCTCAACATAAAATGAGAATCTTTCTTACAACAGTTCATCACAGTGACTATATGAAAAACGCCCCAAAGCGAGGCAAAAAACATCACAGCCCACAACAAAGTGTTAAGAAAATACACAAAAATGAAAATATGCTGTGATTCTACTGCCATTGCAGCAACCCAATCAGGATATAATAGCCAAAAAACATAACATAACGGCCAATCAGTAGCTCATGCGTATTATTTTCCTGCTAACACCTAACATGCTTGCGACCAGTATCACGCTGCCGGTAGAAATGTTGCGCGCAAGCTGGGCGATGGCAAAAGTAGCAAATACTCAAACACCGCCATTAGATATTCAATTTCGTGCTGAATCAGGCGCACAAGTCACCACTCAAACGGGCATTAGCTTAGCCGCTCAGCCTTTATCCGAACCGCCGGATGAACCCGCCATTATTTTTGTGCCTGCTCTTTGGCGAGATCCTCGGCGCGTACTCGCTCAACACCCAAAAACCATTGAGTGGCTAAAACACGCTAGCCAAAAACAGACGATTGCAGCCGTTGGAACCGGTGTGAGTTTTTTAGCTGAAGCGGGCTGCTTAGATCAACAAACCGCTACAACGCATTGGCACTTTGCTGATCAATTTGAAAAGCGCTACCCTGCAGTACAACTCAAGCGTGACGTGTTTATTACACGTAGCCGGCGCCTATTTTGTACAGCAAGCATTAATGCCTTGGCTGAAGTGACCGCTTTTTTTATTCAAGAGCTGTATGGGCTGCCAGTCGCGCAGACAGTCGAGCGCAACTTTTTTCATGAGATCCGCCAAGCACGAACCCAAGCAGAGCTCGACACCTCCACCGCCTCAACGACCGATGAAACGATTGCATTAGCCGCGACTATACTGAATGAATGGGCACAGCAAGGTGTTCCAGCCCATAAAAAAGCCTATTACCTAGACGACTTAGCGCAGCAACTTGGCGTAAGCAAGCGCACACTCAACCGGCGATTCCAGATGGCACTGAATACCTCCCCTATGCAATATTTGCAGAAAAGAAGGCTTGCCGTTGCCGAGGAGCTGCTTAAAACCAGCAACCTTTCCATTGCCGATATTGCTGATCAAATCGGCTATGGCGATACACAACTTTTCGCGCGTCACTTTAAGAAACATTACAATGTTGTGCCTAGCCACTACCGCTATACTGTCAGAAATAAGCTATTTACTGAATAACCCGTCTATATAAAGATAAAGGCATCACGCCAACAACCATCTAATGGCTAGACTATTTAACGACTCATTAGTTATCTAACAGCAAGGTTTATAGAGGCATATTAAAAGGGCATATTGAGTGAGTATTTACAGTCATTTTTTGTGTGAATTTAGTCTTTTAAGACGCTAGCAAACCCATTTAAAATCTGCGATAGTTCGCGCCCAAAATGGCTAGACCAACCTATCCATCACTGTTTTTTGCATTAGGGCTTATTATTTTTGAACTCTTTATCTAAACCACACTGGTCAGCTGCACACTCTGCGGATCTTTATGCGATCAATGATTGGGGTGCAGGCTATTTCAGCATCGATGAAAGCGGTGATGTGGCTGTATCGACGACCACAGACAATGGCGTGCCAGTCAAAGCTTCGGT
>CALIUX010000181.1 GCA_938048505.1 uncultured Pseudomonadales bacterium | reverse complement strand
ATACTTTGAATCACTTTGTTAATTAGGGTTAACATGAGCATACCTCATTCTCAATCTTTGCGTTCAATGCCATAAAGGCCCACACCAATTCGGGATTTAGGGTTTGGGTTACCAGGGTCAATTTGATGTTCGACGAGCCATTCAGCAATTCGTTCCAAAAAAACTTGACCCTCTTCATCTAGTAACTTTTTAAATGCTTTGACATAACGGCTATCAATGTCCGTCATCGCTCGACGCTCAAAACGAGGAGTCTCACGAGCCTTCTCTGGTGCAATATAAAGGTTATGCAAAAGCGTACTCGCCAAATCATTCACCACTGTGCCAGCACGCAGTAGGGCTTCAGGGTTGGCGCTAGGTGGAGAGTAATATGGCTTGATTGCATGCAGCATGCCATTATCATCTGTTTTAATGCAATCTGCAGCAATTAGCTCCTTCAAAACGACATTCATTGGCAAACCGCCGCTGTAGCGGCGAGTCAAATCCTTAAAGCTTTGCCGATCCCCTTCTAACGTAATCATTAGGGGTTTGCCATCCTCGTCCAAATAGTCTGCATCTTCATGCCAGCCTCGAATGACGCGAGACATTTTATCTTGAGATGTGCGTACCGCTTTAACGGTAGTATCGCCTGACAACGCATCTTTAATCGATTTCACTTCTTTACGATCGATGCCTGTCATAGCAGATACACGGGACGTATTGGTTGGGCGCCCGCGTATGCCAAAATCACGCTGAGCAACAGCCACAAATGTGCTTTTGCTAAATTGCGCAAATTCTTTATAGGTGATGCCGTTACGCAGCACCATTGCAACAATAGGCTCAAGTAAATTGCCAAGTGCTGCTTCTGTTAGTTCTTTATCTTGAGCCATATTACCGTTAGTGACTACCTACTTACCCTGCATATTATCTCTATAGATCTCGCTGCAAACCCAATATCAATAGATATAGGCTATACATCCGATCCATATTAGCTACTAGAAATTTACTAGCATAGCCTCTGCCCTGCAGCGATTTAAGTCAACACCTCTATTTTTATTTTCTTGTATTGTCGTTCAAGAAGACAGTGCCAGTAAAACAAAATATCACTAGCCACGCCATCAAAAAATACCTAGATATGAGAATTTTAAACTCAAATATGTCTTTTTTCGATAATTAACAGCAATAAAACCTGGTTTATTACCTGACCAGTTCAAGATAGCGAGATTTCAATCACAGTCTGGCATAACAATGAAGAATAAAAGCTCATCAAATCGATACAAACCATATATGATTAAAATATTCTCACATGAATACATAAAAACTATTTTTTGCAATTTGAATTCAAAAATCATCTTTGGGCATCAATCTTATCGATTTACCCCTATATCAGAGGCAGGTATGACAACTTCTTACAAGAAATTGGTTTTAGCGGCGAGTATCGCAGCATTGACATCAGCGTGCTCCGGTTCCAACACCCAAACGTCCAACACCGCACCCACAACAACTTCCGCAGAAACGCCTGCTGTAGCCTCATCTAGTGCAGCACCAACTGTTAGCCGCTTAGCAATAGGCGAAATTGATGGTTTTGGTAGCGTGATCGTAAACGGTGTGCACTACGATACTGATAAAGCCGAGATTATTGTTGACGGCGAAATCGCTTCGGAAGACGCACTAGATGTCGGCATGCTCGTTGAAGTCGATGCCGAAGAAACTGCAGAAGATAGCGCAAAAGATAAAAGCCCAGAAGCCAAACAAATTCGTTTCTACAGCAAGCTGGTAGGCGAAATAGAAGGTATTGATGCTCAAGCTCAAACGCTCACTGTTATGGGTCAGACCGTCATTATTAATGATGAGACACTGCTTGATGAAACTATTAATGAATTGAGCCTAGCGCCATTGGATCAAGGCACTTTTGTTCGTGTTAGTGGCCGTACCCAAGAAAATGGCGAAGTTGTAGCGTCTCGTATCGATATACGCGAAAAACAAGATCGTACTTTCTTCTCAGGGTTGATTGAAAGTATTGATGATAATACCGGCCTCATCAGCGTTGATGGTCAAACCGTCGATTCCAGTAATGCCAATATTCGTGGTGAACTTGCCACAGGCTTGCGCATCTTTGTACGTGGCGTAATGAGCGATTCCGTTTTACAAGCAGATCGTATTGCTGTAATCAGCCGCATGCCAGAAAGCCAGGGCAGCACTAACAAAGATACAAAAGAAATTATCGACATCAAAGGTGAAATCAAACGCACCGACGATGGTTTTACAATGGGCGATTACCCATTGATTGATTTGCAAGATGACATGATTCAAAACGGTGAGCTAGATGATCTTGAAGGTGAGCTAGTTAATATCACAGGCGAACTCAGTGACAACGGCGAAATTATTGTTAACAGCGCTGAGATTCAACTACCCGTTACACTAATCATTAAAGGGGAAGTTGAAGAAATCAATAGTGATACCAGCAAACTTGTCACGGATATATCAGCCGCACCAGCCGGCAGTACCGCCATTAAAGTAAATGGCGAATACTACTTTGCAAAAGATGACACAGATTTTATTGACAGAGCAAGTGACGAACGCTTTTTTAATGTAGCAGATATTCGCATAGGCGATAAGCTTGTCATCGATGCTTATTTTAACAAACAAGAGCAGCGCATTGCTAAAAGCATTATGCGTATTGATAACGACAACCAAACCCAAGGCTTAAGCGCAAAACTCTTTGTTACGGTTGAGAATATTGATGAAAAAGGCTTGATCATCAGCACAGATGGTACTCGCATAAATATCACTGAAAATACCTTTTTAGATGAAGGCATTGATTTTAATAACGTTCAATTTGGCGTAGACGGCGATCAATTTATTGTTCATGGTTTTTACGATGATAATCAAGTTTTACAAGCCACATTTGTGGGTATAGAGCATGATGACATTGATGACTTTATGGACGATTTCCCATCTGAACAATTCACAAAAGAAGGGATTATTGAACAACACAGAGCTGCAATTGAGCGTGCAGAAGCGGCTATTGCACGAGCAAAAGAAAACACTCAATTCAGTGAGGCAACGCGCACCCGCATTGTGCGCGCACTAGAGCGTATTGTAGAAGGCCACAACGACATCATCAACAAACTGTTAGGTGATACACCCATCAAGCAGCCTATTGATGATATTCCACAGGAAGAAACACCTGTAGAGGAAATACCAGCAGAAGAAGTACCCGCAGAAGAAACACCTGAAGAAGAGGCACCAGCTAATGAAGAAAACCCTAGCGAAAAAGATCCTGAGCAAGATCCTGCAACACCTACAGAAGAAATACCTTCGGATGAATCTGAAGAAACACCTGTAGAAGAGCAGCCTGAAGAAGAAAATGTATCAGAAGAAGATATGCCTTCTAAAGAAACACCAATAGAAGAAATTCCGGAAAAAGAGTACCCAGCAGATAACTCTCCTATTAAAGAGTTACCGTCTGATGAAGTACCCACTGAAGAATGGCCTGAAACAGAAATACCTGAAAAAGAGTGGTCTGAAAAAGAATGGCCTGGAAAAGAGTACCCAGAAACGCCATGGCCTGCAGATCATATACCATCAGATAGCACGCCTGTAAAAGAATACCCTTCGGAGCAATTCCCTGTAAAAGATTTTCCATCAGAAGAGTTTCCAATAAAAGAGTTTCCATCAGATCAAAATAGTGACAACTCCCAAGAAGACTCTAATAATGAAGCACCGATCGATCTTATTGAAAGTGAAGGTGAAAGAATCCTTAAGCGTATTGACCACGTCGAAGCGTTAATTGCTTCCAACTTAAAATTTATTGCAAAATCTGAAATCGAGCTTGAAGCCATAAAACAAAATGAAAACGCTAGCGATTTTGAGCTGCATAGAGCTACATTGCTTGAAAAATTCATTAAAATCGCATTAGACGACAACAAAAAATTTAAAGAAGAGATCACACAACTGCAAGCTCAACTTTAAAGACCTTTTTACCACTAGCGCATCGGGTCATCTTCCTCTATCCTTAAAGAAGATATGACTCGATATTCAGTGCAGAGGCCTCTTTATAAACAGTTGCTTATAAAGAGGCCTCTGCATTTTTTATGTGCCAAGCGTACTTAGAATTTATAATGCTGCAATACATTTCTGCAATATCAAACGTTTTCCATACCCTCTCGGCTTAACAAACTTTGCTATAAAGCTTAAAAATTTTATGAAAAATAAGAATACCTACCTTGTCTTGATTTTTTGTGGCGCTCTTACACTCGGCTCTGGTTTTGCTATTGCATTATTCAACCAAGCATATGCCGACAACAGATTAAACAAGCAATTCTTGTCACCTCAATACCTAAACGTATAACGACTACACACCTATTGCCCACAGCTTTTTAAATACCACTGTCAAGCAACATATTGATGTTGCTATTAACCTCATAAGGTATTGAATAACACCCGTACAAAGAGACAAAAACAATAATATTTAGCCACGCAACCTAAAGCGCACCTAACCTGCTGTTATCAATACAGCAAACACTAGTCTTCTTTCAACTAATAGCACTTTTTTAAGCTGCTAACCTTCACCTGATAACGCGTTATTTATTGAGCAATATAACTAACGTTTCAGAGAATAATCTTATTTAGCAATTATAAGAATAAGAAGAAGGTATGCATGCATAAAATTTTTCATTTCTCATTAAGCGTTGGCATAACAGCGGTATTATTAGGGTGTTCAGGGGAAAATAAAGGTAGCTCATCTTCTGAATTATTAGAGATATCATCAACAACCAATATTTCAACATCGATAGCTCATTCATCTTCATCTTTATCTCAGACCAACTCGCTATCATCACTTAATAGCGCTTCATCAGTGCCACAATTAAATCGCGCCCCTTCCATTTCAGGCAACCCAATACTTGGCGTAGAAGGAAAATCCTACCTATTTTCTCCTGTCATTACCGACCCAGATGGTGATGCATTAACACTTTCCATCACAAACGCCCCTGCCTGGCTTAGTTTTGATAAGGAAACAGGCACGCTTTCTGGCATACCTGACTCCACAGAAATAGGCACTTACCCCAATATACACATCACGGCAGATGATGGGGTATTGCAAGAAAGCATGCAAATTGAAATTGAAGTAACGTATGACCCATTAGAACAAGCGATAAGAACGGGAGATACTCGCTTCGTTAAAACGGTACAAACCTATTACGATGCACTCCAAGAGACCACTACAGCGCAGCAAAAAAATGATCGTGAGCATTTGAATACTTTATTTAATCTCAATTCAGATGGGTCTGAAAAAATAGACGGCACCAGCCTAACCCGTGTTACTTGGGATCCAACACATGACGCGGCTTTGCTCGAGACCACTTTTGGCAATAACCAATCGATATTAATGTCGAACGCTTTAGGCAGCAATGCTTCGGGGCATGCGATACAGAAAAACACCCTTGCAATAATTGGCGAAACAAGTACAACACGCTACGCCGTCTTTGGGGGCAATCCTGTTAGACGAGCCTCTCACATTAACGAGCAGGGAAACCAATTGGTCGACAATGTCGTCAGTTGGCTCACAAAGCGTAGTAATTTAAAAGCTGCGCCTTTCAATATTGTTATGGCACACCTGGATCAAAGCTTTTATTTTCCAGATGAAGCTCAGCTAGAAGCTTGGTTTGATGGCACCTATAACCAGCAGGTGACCTACAATGCACGAAATACTTGTGATGGTGCTGCATTAAAAAATTGCTTAACAAAAAATACTGATTTATTAGTTATCTCTCAGGTGTTAGGAGAGCATGAGATATCAGAAGTTGTAACCGCCGTTAATAATGCAATGCAAGCCGGTATACCTTTACTCTATATTCATCACAACGGTAATCTCACAGCGCTAGGTTCAGCGCTTTTCTCCCTCTTTGACGTAACTTATGCAGGAGATAGTTAACTGACCTCCGGCAGAGCCGGAGGCTTATTAGGTGACGCCCTAGAAGGGCTTAAAATTTCGCCCAAGGCGCTAAACATCAAGATTCAACTGATCACGATGCATATCATTTTTTTCTTGGTTCCTTATGTACTCTCTTACTAACTCTTCATCCAAACCAACGGTCGAAACATAGTAACCTCTTGCCCAA
>CALIUX010000180.1 GCA_938048505.1 uncultured Pseudomonadales bacterium | reverse complement strand
ATGAGAAAGAATGTATCACGCCTCCCATACAAAATAACTCAGAAGGTGTTTATGTCGAGCCCAATTAAGCCCCCCTTCCCTAGCGGTACATTTGCTCTACGCGGAGAAAATGTCATGGTCAGTGAAGGGAGGAAACCACCAGAAATGCGCGCCGCCATTGTGGTTATTCATAATGAAAAAATTGCATCGATCCGTGACTATGACGATCTACCCGACTGCCCGATTGTAGAGGTTGACGGCGTACTCCTACCAGGTCTTGTCGACTCACATGTGCACATCAACGAACCTGGCCGCACAGATTGGGAAGGCTTTGATACTGCCACTCATGCTGCGGCCGCAGGTGGCATTACGACATTGGTCGATATGCCCCTGAATTGCATTCCTGTCACCACAACTGCACAGGCTCTTGCTGAAAAGCTAGAACATGTTGATAAAAAACTTTGGGTGGATTGTGGTTATTGGGGCGGTGCAACCGCAGATAATTTAGATGACTTACCCGACCTCTTATCTGCCGGTGTGTTGGGCGTTAAATCGTTCACTATTCACTCCGGTATTGATGAGTTTCAATGCGTTGACGAAGCACAACTGCTTAATGCCATGCGCTTACTGGCAAAAGCCGGACTACCGCATCTTGTTCATGCCGAACTGGAACCTTCATCTATTCAAGACACCTCTACCGAAAGCCTGGAACCTGCCGATGCAGCATCGCAGGCCATTCCATCACAGGCTATTGATACACAAGCTATTGGCAAGAGCTATTCACGCTTTTTAGCTTCACGCCCTAAAGCGTGGGAAAACGATGCCATTGCAATGGTCATTCGCGTCATGCAGACCCTACGTGATGAAGGGTTAGTACCTCGCGCGCACATTGTGCATTTATCATCCAGTGATGCCTTGCCCATGATTGCCGCAGCACGCGCAGAGGGCTTACAGCTCACCGTAGAAACCTGCCCACACTATTTAACACTCGCCGCTGAAACGATTCCCGATGGCGGCACATTGTATAAATGCTGCCCGCCCGTTAGGGAACATGACAACCAAACAAAACTCTGGCAGGGGCTAAAAGACGGTGTGATTGACTTTATCGTATCCGATCACAGCCCTTGCACGCCTCAACTCAAAGCGCTAGATACAGGCGATATTGGTGATGCATGGGGGGGTATCTCTGCGTTGCAATTTGGTCTGTCTTTAATCTGGACCTATGGCCAAGCTCAGGACTTTAGCTTGGCCGATATCGTCAACTTTATGTGTTGTAAGCCTGCTGACATTGCCGGAATCGGAATGTTTAAAGGGCGAATTGCCGTAGGATATGACGCTGACTTTTGTGTCTTCGACCCAAATGCCGAGTACACCATCAATGCAGAATGTATTAAGCACAAACATAAAGTCAGCCCTTATATTGGGCAAACCGTGACCGGCTTAATTCGTCAGACATGGCTACGCGGGCATTGTGTTTTTCATGATGATAACTACATGGGTGATGCTACAGGTAAAAGCGTATTACGCTCCACATAAATGACATAACACGTCATGTAATACGGGCAATGCATTAGTAAATATCACAACATTCAAAACATCACATATTTAACCAAACAATCAAACAATTATGAAAGAAGATAACGAGCGATTTAGCTGGCCTGTCACACACATTGATTTACTCAGCGAACGCTATGGTGGCCAAGCACTGCAATGCAATGATGAGTTTTTTGCTGAGGCAAACAATTTAGTCAAACGCGCAGAGCCCGTTTTTCTCGAAGAAGAATATACCGATCGCGGTAAATGGATGGATGGGTGGGAAAGCCGAAGAAGGCGCACCGAAGGTCACGACTGGTGCATTTTAAGAATGGGCATAAGCGGTATTATTCAAGCGGTTAATGTTGATACAACCCACTTTAAAGGCAATGCACCCAGTCATATTACCCTTGAAGGCTGTTTTTCTGAGAAAGACCCAGATGAAAATACCCAGTGGCATACATTAGTTCAACACCATGCGGTCAAACCCGATTCTCATAATTATTTTGAATTGACTGAAAACTTCGAACCCAATAGTGAACAACCCTGGAGTCATTTAAAGCTGAAGATATTTCCCGACGGAGGTGTTGCCCGCCTACGTGTTTACGGAGAACCCCAAGTTGATTGGGAAAAATTACTCCCGGGTGAACTGGTTGATCTTGCAGCAAGCACAAATGGCGGCAGAGCCATTGCCTGCTCTGATATGTTTTTCAGCCCAATGAATAATATTATCGCGCCAGGGCGCGGCATTAATATGGGCGATGGCTGGGAAACACGACGACGGCGAACACCCGGGCATGATTGGCTGATTATCAAACTCGCATGTTTGAGTACAATTCAAAGAATATTACTTGATACCTGCCACTTTAAAGGCAATTTTCCAGAAAGCTTTGTATTAGAAGCCGCCAAAATCAACACGCCTAACACAAGCTTTGATGATACTTATTGTCTATCAGGTGACATCGAGTGGACTCCGTTAATCAATCGCACAAAGCTATTGGCACATAGCGAACATGTCTACCAAGAAGAACTCATCAATCTTCATCAAAATTATAGTCACGTTCGTTTAAATATTTTTCCAGATGGGGGCGTTAGCCGTTTACGCATTTTTGGTCAGCCCGATCTAAACCAGTGAATACAGATACCGCCAAACAGCCCTAAGTACTTATTTTGATTACAGTCACTGACTAAATATTGAATTGAATGATAAGAGTGTGAACAGTGAAAATATCTGATTTCAATAATCTTGAGCAAGTCGTTGCATACAAGACGATAGAAGCCTGTTGCGCAGCACCTGCTTGGGTAAAAGCCATAATAGCTGAAAGACCATTTAATGATCTCAATCATCTACTCATAGAAGCAGACAAACACTGGCACACAATGGACGAAAGCAATTTATTAGCTGCTTTTTTGGCACACCCCAAAATTGGGGATGTAGAAAGTTTGCATAAAAAATTTTCTAACACCAAAGCAATTGCCTCAAATGAACAGTCAGGCGTTACACAATCAACCAAGGCAATATTGTCCCAACTCGCCCAACAAAATGAAGAGTACTACAAAAAATTTGGCTTTATCTTTATTGTTTTCGCTACCGGAAAAACAGCGCAAGAGATGCTACAGCTGCTACAAACACGCTTACCCAATAGCCGCGCCGTTGAGCTCAAAAATGCTGCAATTGAGCAACGTAAAATCACTGAATTACGTCTAAAAAAACTGTTTAAAGATCAATGAGCTTAACCCTATGACTGACAAAAATTCAAATACCGCAAACAAAATAGAAAAAAGCCCTATCACAACGCATGTTCTAGATACTACAAAGGGTTTACCAGCAAAAAACATGCATGTAGAAGCTTTTTTTCGAATGAATACCAAACAAGTATGGCAATCAATAGGGACCGGCCAAACCAACGAAGATGGCCGTATTGATCAATTATTATCAAACCAAAGCGACTTTAAAAAAGGCTATTACAAGATTCAATTCAATACCGAAGATTACTTTGAAAAAGATAAAAGAGAATTCTTTTATCCTGTTGTTGACATTACCTTTTACCACAAAGGAAGTAGAGATCATTACCATATTCCTCTCCTCATAAGCCCTTACGGTTACTCTACCTACAGGGGAAGCTAAGATGGCAATAGCATTATTAACAAAAGAGGCTTTTTTGCCTTTTGGTGACGTGATTGAAGCAAATGAGTCAGAAGAGCATTTTACCATTAACTATGGCCATACAGAGCGGTATCATGATTTAGCCGACATCGATGTTAACCATACACAAGGCAAGGCTGGCATGAGCATTTTTGCTTCGCAACCACTACCATTACCCTTACATTTAAAACTGCTCGAGCGTCACCCACTCTCTAGCCAAGCCTTTATGCCACTCGATAAAGAACCGTACTTAGTGGTTGTTGCACCACCTGGTGATTTCAACCCAGAAGCGATTCAAATTTTTCTCGCCAGCCCGCATCAAGGGGTGAATTATCGCGCAGGCACTTGGCACCACTTTTGTCTTGCATTAAATAAAAAGAGTCATTTTTTAGTGATAGATCGCATCGGTACTGATCCAGAAAAACCTGTTAAAAACTGCGATGAATTTTTTCTTAAAGAACCCATTGTACTGAACCAAGACACCCTTAATACTGCA
>CALIUX010000179.1 GCA_938048505.1 uncultured Pseudomonadales bacterium | reverse complement strand
AAGCGGTACAACAGCAAAAGCCTGTTAAGCAAGATTTGCCCAAGGTGAAAAAAACGGCAACTGTTAAACCTTTGTCTTTTGAGGAACCTAAGCTCGATATAGGTAAGCGTGTAAGGGCTCAAGCGAATCAGCCCATTGCATTGAATACCAAGCCGGTATCGGATCAAAACGTTGTTGCGATACTTGATGATGTGACAGCAGAGTGTGTTTTAAACGTTGAGTTAACACCAGACCTTTTCACTAAGGGTAAATTTACCGGTGCCAAGAGTGAAAGAATTAAAGCGGCGCTTTTACAAGGTAAAAAGAATGCCTTGGCGGAGTTGCGAGAAAAAGCGCGCGATATGGATGCCAATATGGTCGCTGGTATAGCAATCAAAAACAGTATGAAAGCTATTGATGAGAAAACAGCTGCAAACGTTACTGTTAAAGCATCTGGTGTTGCTTTGATTGTAGAAGTTGCGGGTGAAGCGCTCGAAGCATAGCTCAAAGCATCAGGCCCCACGTTTTAGCCGTATGCCTTATGTCTGAAACCTTAAGTACATAAGCATAAAAAAGCCCAGTTAATCTGGGCTTTTTTATGCTTAATAAATAGCGATTGTAATTACGTGGGCCATCAAGAAAAAAGTATTTGATACTGGTATACCCTTGATATTGATAAAAAGTAAGAGTCTTTAAGTCACTATTCAGTATGATGTGCTTATAGTCATGTTTGTTATGCTCTTAATCATTTAATGGTAAGACATTTTTTAATTTTGACCCAAAAATATCGGAGTTTATATGGAACGTTTATTAATGATTATTATTGCCATTATTTTGCCGCCAGTGGCTGTATTTTTGAAGGAGAAACTGAGTAAAAACTTTATTATTAATATTGTTCTGTGCTTTCTATTCTGGATTCCCGGCGTTATTCATGCTTTATGGGTGCTTTTGAAATAATTTATTAAAATACTGTCTTTTAGGTTGCCAAGTGATTAATCTAAAAGACAGTGACGTGTTGGAAAGCAGGAAAATCTTAAGCTTCAGAAGATCTACGAGAATGTTGATAGAGCTCTAAAAGGATATTGAGAAACCCTAAAGGCGTTTGCGCTATAAAAAATATCGTAAACAAGTATCGTAAAAAAGTGTTGTAACAAAGTACTGCAAATGGAATCTTGTAATGCCACCTCAATAGCTAAGTGACTACTGGACCATGCTGGGAATAGGGCAATCCAGTATTAATGCAATCATTCTAATGAGCGTTAGTTCATCATCTGTCAATTTTCCATCTCCTTTTATTGCCGCTAAAACAGCTTTTAATAAAAGAGGCTTTTCAAGCGGTCTGAGTGAAGTTAGCTGATCAAGTTCTTTATCCAGTTCGCTAATCGAAACACTTTTGGGGTGATCGCACTGCATGCCGAGCTGCTTTTCGGCATCTGTTATGACTTTCTGTTGCTGATCCTTTTCGCTGTAAGCTGCAATGTAATAAATGAGCATGCTTACAGATGCCTTGGCTTCTGAGAGTTGAATGCTTTTCCTTGATTTTCTTTGCCTCAGTGGTGAAATGGCAATGCGGTATATACACCACTCTAACAGTGATAATTTCTTATCAGCTTTAATTAATTCACGCGATACTTTTTTGAAATGCTCTGCTTGCTCGGTGGATTGATCCTGAAGTGCTCGCTCAGAAAGTGTAATCAGAGAATAAATGTCTGCACCATTGAGCCCATGAATCAGAGGTAGTAAATTGGCTACTGTCGCGCGTGTTTTAGTGTTTTCATTTGTTGCAATATACTGAAGTTGCGTAGCTTGGTGTTGTTTAGGTGTTTCATTGATAATAATGGCATAAATCAATGCTCTTGCACTGAATGCATCGTGAGTGTAAGACTGTAAATCACTTGATAGTGTATTCAGCTGGCTTTTAGCGATGTTTAAGTTAATAGGTTGAGGGTGGCCAATACTATTAATAATATTGGCCCCGCTCGAAAAGCCCATGACTTGCTCGGATGCATCGGGTTTTTCGGTAGAGCCCGCTGTATTATTTGGAGTAAATCCGCTAGCTTCCTGTGCTGATTGAGCCGTCATTGACTCGGTTGAATGCCATTTGCCTAAGCGTTTAATACGCTCATCAAGCGGGGGGTGTGTTGAGAGCAACCCCCTGATAAAACTTGGCGCTAGAGATTGTGTGTTTAAGTTAGAGAAATAGAAATGGCTATAGGTTTCTGTTTGTGTACTGCGTTGGCGAGAAGGCGTTATGCCCGCTATTTTTTTTAATGCGCCGGCTATGCCATCTGGGTTGCGCGTAAATTGTACGGCGCTGGCGTCCGCCAGGAATTCTCTTTGGCGACTAACAGCTGATTTAATTAAATTGCCAAAAAAAGTCCCTACATACCCTATAACAATAAGCGCAATTCCAACCCCCAATGCGCTGCTGTCACGCTTGCCGCTTCGCGTTGAGCTGGTACTTGAATGACCACCCCATAGTAGCATCCTGCCAATTAGCCCAATCATTAAAATCCCATGAAGGAGCGCCACAAGTCGCATATTCACTTTGACATCGCCAAAATTAATGTGACTGAATTCATGAGCGATCACGCCTTGCAATTCATCTCGAGTAAGCTGGGTAATAGCACCCTCTGAAACGCCAATAACCGTTTGATGTCGGTTGTAGCCTGCAGCAAAAGCATTAATGGCGCCTCCTGGCACAACAAACACTTTAGGTACAGGGTTACCTGATGCGATGGCCATTTCGGCGACGGTATTAAGCAGTTGTTGATATTGAGGCTCTTTGTTTGCGGGGTGAATATGTTTGCCTTTCATAGCCATCGCAACAGCAATGCCATTCCCGCCTAATTGTAAGCTCTTAAAGAGGCTGCCTAATAAAATGACGGAAAAGCAAATCAGGGCAGACCACATAAAGGCGGGGCTAGAAAAAAGACTGTGCCAAGATTGTGGTGAGTATGCTTCTGTACTGACGATGGAGGAGTTAAAAAAGTATTGAACAATACCTGCAATAACCAGCGAGGTAAAAAAGACAACACTCAGTACAGCAACAGCAAATAATAAAACCAGTTGCAAGCTCCGCCGCTGAGCAGCATTTTGATGCTCAAAAAAATTCATTGCTATACCACCCAATAAAAGTATCTAGATGAAGATGCCCAGAAAAAAGTGCTCAGATAGGATGCTTTTGAGCAGCTGAAAGGCGTATTTAGAGTGCTGATCCATTGCTTGGCGCAAGAACCTAAAGTATCTAAAAAGACACTTTAGGTGGAACGGCTATTTCTGCGCTATCTTCAAATTCAAGTGGCATAGCTTTTTGGGTATGTCCAAAAAGGCTGGCAAAAATATTGGCTGGAAAGCTCTCGCGGAAAATATTGTAATGCATGACATCATCATTAAATGCTTGGCGCGCAAAGCTAATGCGGTTCTCGGTAGACGCTAATTCTTCGCTCAGTTGTTGCATGTTGGCGCTGGCTTTTAGGTCTGGGTAAGCCTCTACTACGAGGTTAAATTTCCCCATTGCTTGCCCTAAGATTTTTTCAGCGCCAGCGAGTGCATTAATGTGTGATCCATCACTGGGATTATTGCTTGCCGCACTGAGCTCATTTGATGCGGCATTGCGTGCATTCACAACCGCTTCTAATGTTTCGGACTCGTGTTTGAGGTAGGCTTTTGCTGTCTCAATGAGATTGGGAATCAAATCATAGCGTCGTTTAAGCTGTACTTCGATTTGAGAGAAACCGTTCTCAACACGATTTTTGAGTTGAACCAGTTTGTTGTACAAATAAATGATAAAAAAGATAGCCGCAACAATCACTGCTAGCGTGATAAGACCTGATGTACCCATAACACTCTCCATTACATGTGATATTTTATTCTTAGCTTAGTCAATTCGCAGAACATTAACAAGTTGTAGCCTACGCTCATTCAATGGCAAAAAGGTAAGGAATTGTTAAAACGCTATATTTTTGCTTGTTTTTATGTGATTTCATAAGTTAAAGCATTCAAAAGCCCTATAAAAAGATTCTATAAAAAAGTCCTATATTAGGTGCTATCAAAGCGTACTGAGCCGATGACGCAATGTTCGTAGCAGCAGTAGGCTGGGGATAATCATCAATATTGTTAAGAGGAAAAACATTGCCCAATTGCCATCAAGTGAGTCAACGAGTAGTCCGCTGTTGCTCGATAATGTCGTGCGAGCCAAGTTTCCAAGTGATGCGAGTAAGGCGTATTGTGTGGCAGAAAATTGATGGTTGCAAAGGTGAGAGATAAACGCAACAAACGCAACAGTACCCCATGCGGCAGTGAAGCCATCCACTACAACTGTTACGCCATACAGCCACTGTACGGGACCAGTTAATGCAATCGCGCAAAATAAAAGATTGCTCAGTGCCATCAAAATACCGCTGATCATGAGTCCTTTATAAAGCCCCAATCGCGCATTTAAAATCCCTGCCGGGATGACGGATAATAGGGTAACAACCCAAGTGACTGTTTTTGAATAAAATGCAATTTCTGTTTTGCTAAAACCGATTTCTTGATAAAAGACAATCGACATGCGCCCTAAAAATGCTTCCCCCACTTTAAATAAAAATACAAAACCCAGTAAGCTTATTGCCAAATGTAATCCGTTGCGTATAAAAAAGTCTTGCAAGGGTGCTATCAGCGTTTGATAGATATTGGCCAGTAAGCGATCACTAATATTGATATGTTGCGTGGCAGACAATGTGTGTGTTGTTCTTTGGGCTAGTATATAAAGCGCCGTAGCGAATAGAGTCAGAACGACTGTCATAGCTAAAGCGGGAAAATAGCTTTGCTCTATTAAAGTCTGTGGCAAGTGCCATTGCCCTATTGCCCAGATAGCAATAATCCAAGGGCTAGCGAGCAGTGTGATAAGGCGATACTTATCGGTATTGGAATGAGTCGTGGGTACTTTGATTGCTGGTACTGTGATTGAAGGGTTAACCAGTAAAGGGTCGTTGTGGCCAATAGCCCCTTTCTTGTCTACATCACTGACCGCTTTAACCTGCGAGAGGGTGTTTGCTGGTAGGCATAAGCATAATAATAAACAGATAAACGTAAATATTGCCATGCCTTGATAAAGCAAAGGCCAGCTAATCCCTTGATCTGAAAGCATCAGTGGCAAAAAGCCGATGCAGGCATAGCCTGTCCACCAGCCACCCGTTGCCGCGGCGGCGGCGGCAGAAACTTTCTGGCTTTGTTGGGTTGTAAAGCTTTGTACGCGGTAAGCGTCAATGGCAATGTCTTGTGTTGCGGATGCTGTAGCGAGAAATAGCGCACATAAAATGAGTAGCTTGGTATCGCCGACTGGTGTGAATTGACTCATTGCAATGCAGCTTAAGGCAATAATTCCTTGGCAAACTACAATCCATGAAAGTTTGCCGTTCAGCTTAATGCCAAGTTTTGGTGTGATTCGGTCTATCAGTGGCGCCCAAAAGAAATTAATGGCGTAAACAAAAAAAATCAAACCTGAAAAACCAATTACACTACGACTTATACCTGCTTCGGCCAGCCAGAGCGTTAGCGCTGACCCAATCATGACCCAAGGTGTACCGCTGATGACTCCCAGTAAAAAAATACTCGCAATTTTACGATCAATATAAATATGTAGAGCGTGCATAAGTTAAAACTTTTTTCCTGTTTAAATTTTATCTTAAAATGTAAAATCCAATGGCCTGAAAGTAATTATTGTGGCTTGTAGGCTTAACCTTTTGATGTTTTACGTTATTATGCGCGCTTTTTAACCCCTTGGAGAATTAATTATGCTCAAGCGTTTTATTGCAGCTATTGCGAGCATTGCCAGTGCTACTACTATGGCTGGGCAAATCGAGCTAAATAATGGTGATAAAGTAGGTGGTTCACTCAAAACGATCAGCGCTGATTCAGTTGTTTGGGCTGCTGATAAAGTAGGCGAGATCACCGTTAACAAATCTGATATCAAAAGCATTCATGAAAGCCAGCCAGTGAAGCTGCGTGGTACAGATCAGCCTTGTCAGCTATTAGGCCTTAATGGCGATCAAATGAGTGTTAACTGTAGTGGTGAAGCCAAGTCTTTATCATTAATGACATTAGAAGATGTTGTCCTATTTGCAACACATGAAAAAGCATTGCATGCCTACACGGGTAAACTCACTTTGGTGGGTACCGAAAAGAGTGGTAACGTCGATTCACGTAACTGGTTGGCTGAGTCTCAGGTAAATTTGCGCCACAATGACTTTCGTCACGGTTTTGAATTACGCTATGTTGGCGAATCGCTTGAAGTAGAAACGGTTGCGGTTGATGCGCAAGGCGATGAAGTGACCTCTAAGCAAAATCAGGTTACCGAGTACTACAAAGCAGCCTATGGTGTTGATTGGTTCTTCAACCCAAGATGGTATTTATTGGGTGATTTGACTGCAGAAAAAGACGGCGCTAAAAAGATTCTTGAGCGTTATATTGCCGGTGCTGGTGCGGGTTTCCAGTGGTGGGAGTCGGTTAAAACTGCCCTTAAGCTAGAACTTAGCATGCAACAAACCAAAGAACGCTCAGATATTTCTGCTGCAGAAATAGCCGAAGGCATTGAGGCAAGCAAAGATTTTGCTTCGGCACGTTTTGCCGTTGATTACCGTTACTTGTTTCCTCGCAGCATTGCTCTATTTCACCGTAGCCACCTGACCCAGAGTCTTGATGAAAGTGATGATTGGTTTGCACGCGCAGAAACTGGCGTATCAGCACCTTTAGGTGCAGGCATCTCTGCTGCATTCAACCTTGACTATGACTACATCAACAACCCAGCAGACGGTGTTGAGCGTGGTGATACGACTTACCGAGTAGGTGTGACTTACACTTGGTAATCAATTCATGCACTGGCTCCTATAGCTAGTGCATTGGATGCTTTGCTTAGGCACTATTAGATTGATCTGATGGACTTAACCTGACGGGTCAAGACTTGAAGGTTTCTGAGTTGCCCCAATATAAAGTGTATCGAACTCATTTATGATGCATGCCAACAGAATGTTGCTCGCTATGTATCGCCAAAAGGCCCTTCGGGGCCTTTTTTTTGCTCTTTAGTTGGGTGCATTATGCGTGCTTTTTTATTGTTTATTGTTTTGTTGCCTGTTTTTGATTTAGCTCTGATGGGACACTTGATTGGTTTTTGGCCTACGGTCTTGCTGGTGCTTGGCACGGGTTGCGTGGGCTTTATGTTGATTCGTCGGCAGGGTAGTGCTGCATTTTTACGGGGCAGAGAAAAAATCGCGGCAGGCCAGTTACCGCTTAAAGAGATGACAGCGGGTGTTTTCCTTGCCTTGGCAGGCATCCTTTTGATTCACCCTGGTGTGATAACAGATATGCTTGCATTGCTGTGCTTAATACCTAATGTGCGGGTTCTGCTTGCCGGATTCCTAGAAAAGCGCATGCCAAGTGATCTGGGTAGTAAGCATCACACGCATGGGCAGACTGATTCGGGTGACATTATAGAAGGTGAATATGATGAAGTGTCGGCCGCTGAGAGTGCAAAATCTTCAACAAGGATTGATAAGAAGTAATCTACTGCAAATAAATGCAAAAAAACTCTATTGCACCGTTGAAATCATCAAAAGCGCTCCCAGATAGGCTGCACACTGAAGTGTATTTGTCTTAAGTCAGGCATGTATGCCGCACGCTATTTATGCAACCCGTTAGTTAGAAAGGGTTTAAACAACGGCTTGTCTAGCTCGGTGATTTGATTGAGCAGGCAGCCAAATATTATCAACCTGTACACTATTGGAGAAAAGTTGATGAAAATTCGTCCGTTACACGATCGAGTTGTTGTACGTCGCAAAGAAGAAGAGCAAGTGAGCGCTGGTGGTATTTTTCTTCCAGGCTCAGCACAAGAAAAGCCAAACCAAGGTGAAGTGATTGCAGTAGGTTCTGGCCGAGTATTGGATAACGGCGAGTCTCGCCCAGTTGATGTGAAAGTAGGCGATACCGTTGTATTCGGTAAATATGCTGGCACTGACACCATTGAAGTTGACGGCGAAGAATTGATTGTTATCAGCGAAAGTGACATCAAAGCTGTTGTTGAAGCTTAAATTGAGATTCACTGAAGCCTAATCGCTTCCAGCTTATTTATCTTACTCCGAAATTAACCCTATTTAGAAAATCGTAAGGAGCTCCCACATGGCAGCTAAAGACGTATTATTTAGTGATAGCGCTCGTCAGAAAATGTTGTCTGGCGTAAATATTCTGGCTGATGCCGTTAAAGCAACTTTAGGTCCCAAGGGCCGTAATGTTGTATTAGAAAAATCATTTGGCGCACCAACTGTTACAAAAGATGGTGTATCGGTTGCGAAAGAAATCGAACTAAAAGACAAGTTCGAAAATATGGGCGCACAAATGGTAAAAGAAGTGGCCTCTCAAGCTTCTGACGAAGCGGGTGACGGTACCACGACTGCAACAGTATTGGCTCAGTCAATTGTCAACGAAGGCCTTAAAGCTGTAGCAGCTGGCATGAACCCTATGGATCTCAAGCGCGGTATTGATAAAGCCGTTATTGAAGCCGTTGCACACATCCAATCGATTGCTAAGCCTTGTGAAGATACTAAATCTATCGCGCAGGTTGGTACTATCTCTGCGAACAGTGACACCGCAGTAGGCGATATCATCGCTGAAGCCATGGAAAAAGTGGGTAAAGAAGGTGTTATTACAGTAGAAGAAGGTAGTGGCCTTGAAAACGAACTCGACCTTGTTGAAGGTATGCAGTTCGATCGTGGCTACTTGTCGCCATACTTCATCAACAACCAAGACAACATGAGCGTAGAGCACGAAGCGCCTTTCTTGTTGCTTGTTGATAAAAAGATCTCAAACATTCGTGAGTTGTTGCCAACTCTCGAAGCGGTTGCAAAAGCAGGCAAGCCATTAGTTATCATTGCTGAAGACGTTGAAGGCGAAGCGCTTGCAACATTGGTTGTGAACAACATGCGTGGCATTGTTAAAGTGTCTGCCTGTAAAGCGCCTGGTTTTGGTGATCGTCGTAAGGCAATGTTGCAAGATATCGCAACATTGACTGGCGCAACAGTGATCAGTGAAGAAGTGGGCATGGACTTAGAAACTGTGACTCTTGAGCACCTAGGTCAAGCGAAGCGCGTCACTATGTCTAAAGAGAACACTACCCTTGTTGACGGTGCAGGCGATGCTGCGGCAATCCAAGGTCGTGTTGTTCAGATTCGCGCACAAATCGAAGAAACTTCTTCTGATTATGATCGTGAAAAACTTCAAGAGCGTGTTGCTAAGTTAGCTGGCGGTGTTGCCGTTGTTAAAGTAGGCGCTGCAACTGAAGTTGAAATGAAAGAGAAAAAAGCACGCGTAGAAGATGCATTACATGCAACACGTGCTGCGGTTGAAGAAGGCGTTGTGCCTGGTGGTGGTACTGCATTGATTCGTGCGGTTGCTTCGATTGTTGACCTTAAAGGTGACAACGAAGACCAAAACGCAGGTATCGTGATTGCACGTCGCGCGATGGAAGCGCCTTTGCGTCAAATCGTTGCGAACGCCGGTGAAGAAGGTTCTGTTATTGCGGATAAAGTGAAGCGTAAAGACGATCCAACTTATGGCTACAATGCAGGTACTGGTGAGTACGGCGATATGATTGCAATGGGTATTCTTGACCCAGCAAAAGTAACGCGTACTGCGCTACAAGCAGCCGCTTCAATTGCAGGTCTTATGATCACAACTGAAGCAATGGTTGCAGATGCGCCTGAAGATAAGCCAGCTGCAGCTGGTGGTGCACCAGATATGGGTGGTATGGGCGGTATGGGCGGTATGATGTAAATCACAAATGAGTGTTTCATTGAGTAGTAAAAGGTCTGTAAAGTATTTTTTAAAGAAAGAAATCTTGGGGGCTTGTCCCTGAGTCAAACTATCGTTATCAAAAATTCCGGTTGACCGCGAAGGTCAATCAAATCGACTACTCGGGCGCTTTCTATCGAGTAGTCGATTTGAAGGAATTTTTTACAGCTCTCAAGTGTACTAGCTCAGATTTAATCTGACAGTTACCCATTTTGAGTGGTGTCTGTCAGTTTAGAATTGAGCTAAGTTTTTATCTACCCAAATCGCTTTTCCATCCAGCAATGTGTCGAGTGGTGTTCTACCGTAACACATCTTGCCTTGATGGGTTCTTTCATTGTTATAGTAAGCCATCCAGTCGTCCAGATCTTTCTGCAGCTCCTCCAATGAAGCATAAAGCTTTTTTCGAAAAGTCACTTGATAAAACTCATCCAAAATCGTCTTATGGAAACGTTCACAAATACCATTCGTTTACGGTGACAGCGCTTTGGTTTTTGTATGATCAATATCATTGATCGCAAGATAAAGCTGGTCATCACACTGGTCAACTCGACCACAGTACTCTGTACCGCGATCCGTTAAGATGCGTAGCATTGGCAGCTCTTGTG
>CALIUX010000178.1 GCA_938048505.1 uncultured Pseudomonadales bacterium | reverse complement strand
TGTTTCTCCACCAAACACAAACCCTAAACCTAAAGAAATAATACTGTTGTTAGTATGGTTATCTAAACCATGCAACCAACGACCTTCTAATCGAGCACGTAAGCGTGAAGCAAGGTGTGTTTTAACACCAAGACCAAAACTAACAGTTTCTTCTTCTTCTAAATCCAGACCCTTGATACTTGTATCTAAAAGGCCTACACCCAGTACAGTGTAAGGGAGAACATTGCCTTCGTTATTAAGATACCATAAACCGTCAAGTCTAAAATCTTTTACATAAGCGGTAACATCAGTGTCAGAAACATCTGGCTCCAAATATGAGCCAGATAACTCTACACCAAAGGGTTTATCAAAACGATAACCTAAATTAAGGTTAACGCCATCTTCATCCTCAAGCCCCACTTTATTATCGAAAGAGTAATAAGGAACGCCAAAACCGACTTCAAAATCACTTGCATTGGTAGTGCTTGCACCGGCAAAAGCGGTAGCAGCAATTGCCAATTTCAATAGTGATGACTTCATGAAAAACTCCTAAATGTTTCCAATGGTTAAATTAAGGCACCTACTTTGTTGTAGGTTTAAAATTCTTTATATATCAAGATTTATACACTCAATATATGACATTACAACTATTGTCATTATAAGGGCTTAAAGACTGAATATACCCTTAACGTACGGACAGGTAAAAAGTTATTGACTCGTATGTTTTTCGTACAGCAAATCCCAAACACCATGACCAAGTTTTTCGCCACGCTTTTCAAATTTCGTTTTAGGCCGGTAGTCTGGTGCAACAGAATAAATGGCCGAACCTGCTTGATTAGTATATTGCTCGGCCTCAGACATAATCTCTACCATATACTCAGCATAAGGCTCCCAGTCCGTTGCCATATGAAAAACACCTTGATCTTTCAGCTTGGTCGCAATGGTTGACACAAACTGGCTCTGAACTATACGGCGCTTATTGTGCTTTTTTTTATGCCAAGGATCAGGGAAAAATAACTGCAAGCGGTCAATACTGCCATCTTCAAAGCAATCTGTTAGCACATCTGTTGCATCCGCCATAAAGACAGCCAAGTTTTTCAAATCGCGCTTACCTGCTTCATTGATCAAACGTCCTACACCAGGTGGGTGCACTTCAATACCGATAAAAAATATATTAGGCGTATTCTGAGCCATTGCGAGCAGAGAGTCACCCATTCCAAAGCCAATTTCGACGACTACGGGTTTATTTTGCGCAAAAATAGCTTTTGTGGCTTCCAAACCATCATAGAGCGACAGTCCATAGACTGGCCACCACTCATCAAAGGCGGCTTGCTGCCCCTCTGTCATACGACCGCCTCGTATGACAAAACTTCGAATAGACTTATCTTTAAATTGGGGCTTCACAATCATAATCTTTTTATTTACCGATAGAGATGAATAAGTTCATTGCCATGCTCATTCAGCCACTGCTTAGCAACATGAATCGCATCAGTAGGTATTATACGTTCTACTTCATGCCAAAAGTGAAATGAATGGTTTGGATGTTTTAAATGGCAAAGCTCATGAACAACAACATAGTCCAACACCGAATCAGGTGCCATTGCCAAAAGGGTATTCAGCGCGACTTCCCCACTTGAGCGACAACTCCCCCAACGGCTTTTATAAGGCCGCAGTTTTAGCTTTTTAGAATATAGGCCCAGCTTTTCTTCATATACCGCTAACCTGAGAGGGAATCGCTTAGAAGCATACTGGGCACAAACTGCCAGCAAGCGTTGCTTTTGCTGAGGCAAAGGCTGCTCAAAAAAAGCCTCATCTAACCCCAAGCACTCTCCCAAAACGGTACAGTGCAATTGATTAAAGGAAGTACGTTTGCCGCGCCAACGTAATTCACTCTCAAGCGTATAAGGTTTGCTTTGCTGCAAAGAAGGCTGAGAGTCAACGTGTTTAAGAATCCAATCACGATGTTTGTTCACCCAATGATAAACCTCTTGCTGCGTGGCAGAGCTAGGGAAAGCGACTACAACTTGCTCATATTTTACTTTTATCGCTAATGTTTTACGCCGACTTGAAGGCTTAAACAGGAAAGAAATGGATTCTAAACTGGCATGCAAATGCGCCATAACTCAACTCTTAACTTAACTCTCTACGTTTTACTTACGCTTTAACTGTTAAGCCTTAAACAAGTCTTAACTGCCGCTTGGACGCGTTAGCAAAACACATAATTCAAGATGAGGGGTTTGCGGGAACATGTCAACAGGTTGCACATTTACACAAGAAAAGCCGGCTTCCACAAAGCGCTTTACATCACGCTGGCATGTTGCCAAGTTACATGAAATATAGGCAATACACTTGATATGCTTGTGAGCGAGTAATGGTTCGATACAGAGCAAGCCTTCTCTTGGAGGGTCAAGCACGAGTGTTTCAGCTTGGGAAACATCTCGACATAAGCGTGATAATGCCTTCTCATCAAAGAGATCCGCAACCCGCCCCGTCACGCCCTGCAGCTGTTTGGCGTTAAGCATTTCAATCGCAGAGGCAGAAAATTCTGCCGCAACAATTTGCTCAAAGCCTTCATCCACCAATACTTCAGTGAAATTACCCGCACCCGAAAACAACTCAACAATTGGGCTTTGACGAGAGCAAACGCTCAGCACTTGGCGTAACCATTGTTTTAATCGTTGATTTTGCCCATCATTTGTTTGACGAAAATCAAGCCTCTGATTGAAACGCGGCTGCCCTACTGCCATGTCACTATCTACAGCAATAAGAGCTGGCTTTTTAGGGCTGGCTTTTTTTGCGGTAATCGCATCTTCTGATGCCATATCACCCGAGGCCAGCGCAGGTAGGAACTCAAGAAGGTGGCCAAGATGCTCTGTCATCTTGTCATCTAAAACGGGGCAGTCCTTGATATGAATAAGATGGTTTGATTGACTCGACAAATAGCCCAACTTAACGCCATCAAATTTAAACTCAGCGCGATTACGATAGTACCAAGGCTTATCACTCCCCCAAATAGGCGCGACAACAGTGTCATTTATCACATGGGCAAAAGCTTTTTTAACCCACTGCTGTTTAACCTCTAGTTGGGCGTCATAGCTAACAAACTGCCAAGTGCAGCCTCCGCAAGCAGGAGACGCACGAAAATATTCGCAGCGAGGTTCAATACGTTCAGGGTGTGCCTTAATGACAGAAACTAATTCGCCTTCTGCAAATTGCTTTTTGACACGTTGAATGCGTACTTTCACAAACTCATTCAACCAAACCAACGGCACAAAAACCGCTAAGCCAGAAGGATGCTCTACCACGCCTTTACCATGAGTTGTCACATCTCTAACCACACCTTCAAACTCTGTATTTTCAAGCTTATGGAAAGGTGTATTATGAGATCGGCCCATACCTCGCGACGGCAAGCGGCTTTTTTTATGACTCGTTTTATGGCTCGATTTTTTGTTACGAGGAGCAAGTTTAGACATTCAACATCTCTAGATATAAAAAACAACAGTAAAAACAAAAAGAAAAGAAAAGCAATGTGTAGTCATCACAGCATTGCTGTATTCAGATAAAAATCAAGACCAGAATACGTTAAACCGGTAAGCACCCAAAATAATAGTGTGCATCCGTTACGCTCACTTTTGTACATGCACGTGATGCGCTGTAATGATGATTAAAAACCTGAAAAAGTTGCTTTAAATGGTGAGCAGCCTTGTCACGCCCCAATTGCTGCAATAGCGCTGCGCAGGCCTCAGCGGTTGCCAATCGCTCACCGTCACTCGCTTTACGCATTTTATATTCTGCCTGCTCAACATCCAACAATGGAAGAACTGGAACCGACTTTAACCAATGACTATGGTTCATCATACGAGCCGCTTGACGCCAAGTACCATCCAGTAAAATCACCGTCAGCAAGCGTTTTTTATTCACCTCATCAAGATAAGGCTGGCTAGATGGTGCGGCAGTTGATCGCGCATCATCTGATGCAATATTTAATATTTCGCGATTTTCTCCTGCGGGATACACCACGGCACATTGTCGTGAAGAATCAGCAAGAATCGTGAGAAGTTCTGGTGGTGGTGATAAGCGCGACCACTCAAAAGCTTTACAGTCATGTGGGAATGCATTAGCAATTAAACGGCCAGTATTCGTTGGTTTAAGAATCTCATCACGGTGCATCAGCAAAATGACCTCAAGCGCCATCTCCCCCTCAAAAGCCTGCAACCAAGGGCAAATACAGTACGATCGTGCTAGCTGACAGTCACTGCAACGCTTAACGGTTATGCCTCTCGCTAAAAAAGGCTTGTTAGCTGTCGTTAAACGCTGAACCTTGAGGCGCGTAAAAGCATTGGCGCGAGGAGCAAGCAGCGGTGAATCATTTACAGCGAAGTCATTCATATAAATACTGGGAAGCAAGCCTTTTTTAACACAGTCGTTTTGAGTACTATCGTTTTTAATACTGTCGTTTATTTATTCGATTAATCAGTCAAATTAATCTGCACTAACGGCACGTTCATCTGCCCATCGTCGCAAGGCATTAATAGGCTCTGCCATAACAACCGATAAGGGTCTTGTATTGCGTAGCGCAGACAAAATCATGCCGGTATCAGCTAGGCGCTTACGCGCACTGGCGCTATATACCGCCGAGACAACCGCTTGCTCTATTTCAGCGCCCGTGAACCCTTCACTTCCATCGGCTAAAGCACTGAGGTCATATTCTTCTGGCTTGAGCTGACGCTTTTGCAGGTGAATTTTAAAAATATGCATGCGGGTCGATTTAGTCGGCAAGTCAACAAAAAATATTTCATCAAAACGCCCTTTTCGTAACAACTCTGCCGGCAGCAGCTGAATATTATTACTGGTTGCAACAATAAAAACACGACTTTGACGTTCACTCATCCACGTTAGCAGTGTGCCTAAAATCCGTTTACTCAGGCCCCCTTCTGCATCACTTTCAGCTAACCCCTTTTCCAACTCATCCACCCATAACACACAGGGTGAAAGCGTATCGGCAAGCATCAATGCTTGGCGCAAATTGCGTTCTGTTTCGCCAATATATTTATTAAACAGCTGCGCCATATCCAAGCGTAAAAGAGGAACACCCCATACGCCTGCTACGGCTTTTGCCGCAAGGCTTTTTCCACCGCCCTGCACGCCTAATAACAATACCCCTTTTGGAATATCATGATCCGCTTCAAAAAATGCCATCCGGCGCTCATTCAGCCATTTTTTGAATTGTTTCAGCCCAGCCACCTCACTGAGTTTGGCGGTGTTATATTCAAAATGCAGAACACCCTCCATATTCATCAATTCAAATTTGGCTTTATTCACGCTGGGCACATCATTGGGTGTGATGGCTCCATCATCTGAAATGGCGCCACGTACCAAGCGACGCACGTCCATATGCGGCAGACCCCGTAAAGAGTTGATCAAGGCATCTAATGCGGATTTATCAACTTTGATGCGGGCTCGGCCATTTTCTTGCGCCCATGACTCGGCTTCCTCACGAATAAGATGCATAATCTCATCATCGCTGGGCACCGCAACGGGGATATTGACGGCAAGGCGCGCTAACTCTGCGGGCAATGTCATAGCATGTGAGAGTAAAATCAATTTATGCGCAGGAAAGGGGCTAAATAAAATATCTTTAATAAGGCGAATGATCTTGGGCTCATCAATGAAATGATGGGCATCGCATAACACATAAGCACTGGCCGTCGGCTGCGATTTGATATGGCGTAGTGCTTTTTCAAGGTCAGCCGTAGCGCTTTCGTCCTCACTACGTACAACACTCAAACCGGCTCGCTGAATACCGTCAGTTAGCGTCCATTGATAAAGTGGTACAGGATCAGATCGAAAAAAAGCATTCAAGAGTTCAAGTGCTTTAGACTCATCAAATGTCTCAACAATAACGAGGGATGATTTGCCCTGTAAAAGTAACTGTAAATCACGCTGCTGCAATGGATACTCTCTCCTTATTGGCTCCAATCATAGAGGATTAGCATTGTCACTGTTAAAATAAATTAATCAGCTAAGGCTAATCGTGCAATACTTTTTAGCTTGCCTATTTAGTTTATCTACTGACTTTCTTGCCTAGCGGGTTAGCATAGGTTCGGTTCGTATACGGATTATTCTGTTTTGTCCCAACAGATGCTTTCCATCTCTAAAAAGTTCTATCCAGAGGTCAATTATCATGCTGGGAAAAAGCTCAACATACGCTTCTAATGAAACGCCGCTTCGCTGCTTAACCGGTATCGACAAAGCGATTATGCAAATCGATACGATTGCACAAACACTCTGTGCCAACAAAACCTCTAGCGTCAGAGAGAATCCCGCTTCATCACTTGACGAAACTCTTCAAGGCTGCGACCACCTGAGCACAGAAGAGCGGGAGCACAGTGCAGGGTTGATGCGTGTTAATCATACCGGAGAAGTCTGCGCCCAGGCACTCTATCAAGGCCAAGCTCTGACCGCTAAACTCCCCAAAGTCCGCCAAGAAATGGAGCACGCGGCAACAGAAGAGGAAGACCACCTCGCTTGGTGCCAAACGCGGCTGAATCAGTTACAAGCATCACCCAGCAAGCTCAACCCGCTCTGGTACGGGCTTTCTCTTGGAATAGGTGCTGGAGCCGGATTATTAAGTGACCGCTTAAGTTTAGGTTTTGTTGCCGCAACAGAAGAGCAAGTGTGCGAGCACCTCGACAGCCATTTAAGTACTTTACCTGAGAGCGATGAAGCGTCGCG
>CALIUX010000177.1 GCA_938048505.1 uncultured Pseudomonadales bacterium | reverse complement strand
ACGGTTTTCAAGACCGCCGCTTTCGACCACTCAGCCACCCCTCCAGAAGAGGCGCAAATTATACATTTCTTTACGCGCCTCGCAACCCCTTGAATAAAATAAATTTATTCTGAGATAACCTCTTCTGTTTTTGGTGCTGATACGGTTCCACGAGGATCATTTGATGCGCGTGAAAGCGGGCGAGGTGAATGTTGAATATTCGCCTTTTGCGCGGTATCAAGTGGTGAACCAATAGCGGCTTCTAAAACGGGAGACTCAACCTGCGTAACAACCTGTCTAGGGTTGGCACGAGGGTCATTGCTCGCGCGGCTATAGTTTTTGCTTTTGCCTGCTGGCGCGCGGCCGGTAGAAGCGCTGCCATTTGTCGCCGCTACGCTAGATTCAGTACGTTGAGGCTGTTCCGGTGCAGTCTCTTGTGCCTGAGGTGCGGCTTCAGGCTCTTGAGCCACTTGGTTTTGTGTCGCATTGGCATCGGTAGCAGGCGCAGCAATTTCAGTACTCGCCTTTTCACGAGGCTTCTCTTGAGGTTGCTTTGCTGCAGGCGCTTGGTCTAGGGCAGAGAGTGCCTGACTGAGAGCCGCTTCTGCTTTTGCTGCCGTTGGTGCAGCGGCTTTAGTTGACTCTTCTAGTGAAATAGCTGCAGTGGGTGCACCTTGATTGGTGGGTGTTTTCACAGCAGTGCTTTTTTCAGCAGGGGCTTGAGCCTTGGTGGGCGCCGCCGTGGTTGGAGCTGCTTCCGCAGGCGCTGTTGCTGTGGGCGCGGCAGCCGTTGGTGCGGCCATTACCGGTGCGGCACTTTGAGGTGCAGGCTCGCGTGCAGGTGCATTAATAGATGCCGTCGGTGCACTAGCGCTGGTTGGCGCACTTGAGCTGATGGGGTTTGAATTAGGTGTGCTTGAGTAAGAAGAGGCTTTTTCGGGCGTGCTCTCGCTCGCTTTCTTTGCTTCTGTAGTAGGCGCACCCTGATTCTCAGCATGAGCGGGATTGGTTTGTTCCGTTTGGCGCCCACGTCCACCTCGGCCTCTGCGACGGTTAGATCTGGGCTTGTCGGCGGCGCTTTCATTCTGCGCTGTTTTCTCTGCTGCGTTTCCGGTTTGCTGGTTTGCGCTATCGATAGCGGCATTAACTTGCTTGATCAGCTCATCTTCGGTTGAGGTGGCTTCTGCATTAACCGGGTTAACTTCTCGACGTTTTCTTTCTTGAGTGTTGGTGCGTCGATTGGCTGGGCGCTTAGGAGGCTGATTAGTGTTGGTCTCAGCTTTTTCTGAGCGGTTTTGTGTATCTTTACCTTGCTCTCTGTTTTGTTCTTGAGTGGTGTCACCACGCTCATCACGACGACCATTGCGACGACGGCCATTGCGGCGACGCCCTTGGCCTTGCGGCTTATCTTGTGGTTTGTCTTGCGTTTGATAGATGTTGTCGCTGAGGTTATCAACAATTTCATCTGAGTCTTGATGGTTTGCGCGTTGATCCCGTCGATTATTGCGCTGATTGCGGTTGCCACCACCATTACGACGCTTGCCATTATTGTTGCGGCGTCTGTTTTTTGGGTGCTCAGGCTTTGTTTCGGGCTCTGGCTCGGGTGCTTTAAACAAGCTTGCTGCCCATGCGATCAATTTTGCAATTAGGCCTTTGCTTTCTTTTGGTTGGCTAGCTGCTTCAGGCTTAACTTCTGGGGCGGGTGCAGTCACAGGCTCTGGTGGCGCAACTTGCGTAACGAGCGGCTTAGCGGGTACAAACTTTTCGCTCTTTTTCTCGCTGGCAGCTTCTTCAATATTGGGGTTGGGTAGCTCCAGATTATAGCTTTGCTCGTGCCCTTCAATTTCATCGTCTCTTAGGCGAGTGATGTCATAGTGTGGCGTTACCATATGCTCATTGGGCAAAATGACTACGCGCGTATTGTGGCGTGATTCAATATTGCTGATGGCTTTACGTTTTTCATTGAGCAAGTAAGTTGCTACTGGCACTGGTACAACAGTGCGAATCTCTGCGCTACGCTCTTTTTTCGCTTCTTCTTCAACAATCCGTAGGATAGAGAGTGCCAGTGAGCGTGTGCCACGGATAGTGCCTTGGCCTGTGCAGCGTGGGCAAATCTTTGAGGTTGTCTCTTCTAGCGAAGGGCGTAAGCGCTGGCGAGACATTTCAAGTAAGCCAAAACGAGAGATTTTACCGATCTGTACGCGTGCTCGATCCATTGATAGGGCATCACGCATGCGGTTTTCGACTTCGCGACGGTTGCGCTCTGGGTGCATATCGATGAAATCAATGACAACTAGGCCGCCGATATCGCGTAAGCGCATCTGGCGAGCAATCTCGTCTGCGGCTTCAAGGTTAGTCGCAAGTGCGGTTTCTTCAATGTCTCCGCCTTTAGTGGCGCGAGCCGAGTTGATATCAATTGAAACAAGCGCTTCGGTTGGATCGATAACAATTGAGCCACCAGAAGGAAGTTTTACTTCACGTTCAAAGGCTGTCTCAATTTGCCCTTCAATTTGGAAGCGGTTAAAGAGCGGGATCTCTTCGTTGTAATGCTTAATCTTATGTTTTTCTTGCGGCATAACCTGCTGCACAAACTGCTGTGCCAGCAAGAAGGATTCATGCGTATCAACCATGACCTCGCCAATATCAGGGCGAAGATAGTCGCGGATGGCACGAATGATGACATTGCTTTCTTGGAATAAAAACTTGGGCGCGCTGACACCGTTCGAGGTCTCAACAATCGACTGCCAAACATGCACAAGATAGTTAAAGTCATTTTGCAGATCGATTGCGCTGCGGCCTACACCTGCTGTGCGCACAATAATGCTCATGCCTTTTGGCATATCCAATGAGCTAAGCGCTTCTTTAAGTTGTGCGCGATCGTCGCCATCAATTCGGCGTGAGATGCCGCCACCACGAGGGTTGTTTGGCATCAAGACAAGGTAGCGTCCGGCGAGACTAATGAAAGTTGTTAAAGCAGCGCCTTTATTACCACGCTCTTCCTTATCAACCTGAACAATAACCTCGGTGCCTTCTTTGACGAGCTCTTTAATATTGCGGCGCTCGCCTCGTTTGCCTTCTTGTTCGGCAAAGTATTCGCGAGAGATTTCTTTAAGAGGGAGAAAACCATGACGCTCTGCGCCGTAATCAACAAATGCAGCTTCCAGGCTGGGTTCTACGCGAGTGATTTTCCCTTTGTAGATATTTGATTTTTTTTGCTCTCGCTGTTGATTTTCGATATCTAAATCATACAGCCATTGGCCATCAACCAGTGCTACGCGCACTTCTTCGGGTTGACTAGCGTTGATAAGCATTCTTTTCATTATGTGTGTCTCGTTGCCTTAGCAATTTAAGGGACGCACATTCGAATGATGTAAAGCAGTAAAAGCATTGTGTGTAAGGAGTTAGTGCAAACTAACCCTTAGCTGGGGTTGTTGGTCTGCATTTGCAGACACTATAAATCGATGCATCTCTAATGATGCGATCCCAGTACTGCCTATAATTAGGCACATACACTGACGGAAAAACACTTACAAATTAGCCATGTTGGCGGCTGCATGTTCGCAACTATGAGGACCTTGCAGGCCTTGCCTGAGGGTTTCCATGCTGGCGAGGTGATAATCAGGGGGTGACGAGAGTATCGTTTGGCCTTGGGTATTCACCTTGTTAGGTTGCGATGCTTTGTAAGTGGGTCAATATCATCATGTGTTTGAGCAGGTTTGCGGGTTGGCAATTTCCATTTTTTTAATGGGTAGTTAGAAATGCCTAGCGTTAATAATCACTGCTTTTAACCACGATGCTACTAATCAATAGCTTCTTTATCTTCTTTTGTTTCAGCCTTTTTCGGGAAAACCGATAGTAAAGTCTTGGGCGAAACAAAAGGGTGGTTCCACGGCAAATCATCACCGAAGTAACCAAAACTGCTTATATTCAAACGAAATATGCGTTACGTTTGTGTCAATAAATTCAATATGTCTTTTGTTTTAGGCATTAAGGCAAGGCATTGGAAGTCGGCTTGTTTGAGGCCTACTGTGCTGATGCTTGCTACCTTTGGCGAAGCTTTGCCTATTCATTGATGGCAAAAGCCCGTTTTGTGAGTAGTGTCGCTCTTAATGCGCTGTTGCTCAATCGGTCTGTGTGATGGATTCTTAATGCTTTTGCAATGCCCTTTGACTGATGGCTTGCTCAAGGTGTGATCGCGTAGCGACCTAATCCTACATATGTCACACAGTGCAACATCCTTCGGAGTGTAGCAGTTCGATATGCACCTTTCAAACCTTCTTGTTGTACTGACTCTTATTCTAACTTGCTCGCACTCACTTATTCATTCTGAGTTCTTGTGTTGGATTCACTTGAAATTGTGCTGAGTGCCATTAAAAGCTGTACTGACTAAAAGGTGTGTTGGCAAGTTGTACTACATAAGTCGTACTAAATTAAGCTGCACTAAATTGAGTTGCACTAAGGGATTACCTGTTTGCCGCCACGATCTGAATCGTTCAATGATCTATCTGGGCGGTAAAGTCTTCTACACTGTAGAATGCTGCTTTTTTAGATGTGAACTAGCCTTATGAGTCGTTTTATTAATGATTGCATCGTCGACAGTAAAGTACAAAGCTTTGCTAAAGAGTGTATTGCCCCGTGAGTGATGTCCGCTTTATAGAGGTTGCCGATGATTTTGAAGGTCAAAGGCTCGATAATTTTTTGCTGGCCCGCTTAAAGGGTGTGCCTAAATCAATGATTTACCGTGTGATTCGCAAAGGCGAAGTCCGTGTGAATAAAGGGCGGGCCAAGCCAGATCGCAAGCTTGTGGCCGGTGACATTGTGCGCGTACCTCCTGTTCGAACAAAGCAGGTTGAGCAGGTTACGCCGTCGCAACAGCTGCTCGAAACGCTCGATAAGGCGGTATTGCATGATGACAAGGGCTTGCTGATTATTAATAAGCCTTCTGGTTTGGCTGTGCATGGCGGTAGTGGGATTCATATTGGTATGATCGAGGCGCTTCGCCAAGCCTACCAAGCGCCGCATCTTGAGCTCGTGCACCGCCTTGATCGTGATACCTCCGGTTGCATTATGGTTGCGCGTAAGCGCAGCGTGCTTAAGCATTTACAAGAAGCACTGCGGCATAAGGGGCAAATTCAAAAGTATTATCTTGCGTTGGTAACGGGGCATTGGCCTAAAAATCTCTCGGTGGTTGATGTGCCCCTTAAGCGCTGCGAATACCCTAATGGTGAGCGTATTGTGCGTGTTCACGAAGAAGGTAAACCCTCTGTGACGCATTTTAAGGTTATTCAGGCGTTTGCTGATTGTACTTTGGTATTGGCTAAGCCCTTAACGGGGCGAACACACCAAATCAGAGTTCATGCACAGCATGCGGGGCATGCGCTTATTGGCGACGAAAAATATACTGATGCAACAATCAATAAAACCATGCGTAACAAAGGTTTTAAGCGCCTTTGTCTGCATGCATGCCGATTGGATTTGCCTATGCTAGAAGGTCATACTTTATCGACCAGTGCGCCTTTGCCCGATGATTTACTTAACCCTTTAAGAGCTTACGGATTGGAGTCATTTGATGTTAGTGATTTTTGATTGGGATGGCACCTTAAGTGATTCCACAGGCAAAATCGTGCGTTGTGTGCGACAGGCCGCTCAGGCATTGGATCTGCCCCACTTAGATGACGATAGCATTAAAGAAATCATTGGCTTGAGTTTGCCACGAGCCATTCAACAATTATACCCAGCGCTAGATGCTAATGGTGTTCAACACTTAGCGGAATCCTACAGTCAACATTATGTTGCAGATAAGCACCAACCAGCCTTTTATGCGGGTGCATTGGAGGCACTTGAAACGCTAAAAGAAGAAGGCTTTTTATTGGCGGTTGCAACGGGTAAAAGCCGTAAAGGCCTTAATCGGGCATTGCGTGAAATGCAGCTTGAAAATATGTTTGATGCAACACGCTGTGCAGATGAAACGGCTTCTAAGCCTGATCCAAAAATGCTGCAAGAGTTACTATTGCAGATGCAAATTTCTGCCCAGCAGGCTGTCATGGTTGGGGATACGGAGTTTGATATGAGTATGGCGCAAGCATTGGCTATGCCGCGTGTCGCCGTGACCTATGGGGCGCATTCGGCCGATCGTTTAAAGGGTTATCAGCCGCTTTGCTGTGTTGATAATCTCCAAAAGATGGTGGCTCCGCTCCTTGTTTATCAAGCCGGTTTGGCTAAGCCTGTGTTGTAAGCGGGTTATACCCAAACTCGCGAAGAAATTGCGTGGTGCGAATAAGTGGAAGCCCAATCAGTGCGCTAGGGTCATCGCTGGTAATACGGTTAAATAATGTGATGCCCAACCCTTCGCTTTTGAAGCTGCCTGCGCAGTCTAGTGGTTGCTCTAGGGTGACATACTGTGTGATTTCATCTGGTGTTAATAGCCGAAATTCAACCGTTGTTGCGATGACATCAGTCAAACGTTTATCACCTTGTTGCACGCAAAGCGCCGTATAAAAGACGACGCACTTGCCAGACTGTTGTTGCAACTGCTCGCAGGCTTTTTGATGATTGCCGGGTTTGCCCAGTAATTGCGTTCCAATACTGGCAACTTGGTCGCTACTGATAATCGTAGCGGGGTTATGATGCTCTTGATCGCGCTTTACTTGACTGTGCCCTAAAGGAGCGATTTTTTGCCTGACACTCTCTGCTTTTTCGATGGCGAGCCTCAAGGCTAACAGTTCTGGGGTTTCTCCGGTGTGAGGGCTCTCGTCAATATTCGGTGCAATCGCATCAGCTTTGATATTCAGGCGAGCGAGTAATGCTTGCCGGTAGCGTGAAGACGAGCCGAGGATAATCGTCACAAACTAACCGTCAATGATGGCTGGGTTAACAGACAATATGGCAGTCAGGAGAACGCGCTGACCTTCTCGATAAACCTCGAGCTCGATTTGTTCACCGGGGCGAGA
>CALIUX010000176.1 GCA_938048505.1 uncultured Pseudomonadales bacterium | reverse complement strand
ACTACTAATAAAAAACTAACAAAAACGAGCAGCTCAGGTACTATTTTACCTGTTGCGCTAATGCATATTGCATGCTGCTTATTATGTCTTAAAAACCTAAAAGAGATAGATCTATGTTTAAGTTGGATCCCCAGATTAAAGCGGATACCTTTCATATTGCTGATTTGCCGTTGAGTGATTTACGCTTAATGAATAACAAGACACTACCCTGGTTGATGCTGGTACCTAAGAAGATCGGGTGTATTGAGTTGACAGACTTAACGTTAGAAGAACAAAAAAATTTAATTGAAGAGGTCAATCTAGTGCATCAAATGCTATTTGATTATCAGCCCGATAAAATTAATGTCGGCGCGATTGGTAATATCGTGAGTCAGTTACATATTCATGTGGTTGCGCGATTCAAAGAAGACCCTGTTTGGCCTGCTCCCGTTTGGGGTAAGGTAGAGGCCAATCCTTATAGTGATCAAGAGTGTGCAGATGAAATGGTGCGTTTGCAGGCATTATTGAAAAAACATCAGTGATTTTTTATCAAAGGTCAACGCACATATTGCTGCCATTATTTTTGGCAATAAATAGTGCTTTTTCTGCTCTTTCCAATACTACTTTAAAGTCTTCACCGCGGCTTTTATAGCTAATGCCGCAACTCACGGTGATCGTTAAAGCATCCTTTTTTTTATGGGAGGTTGCTGTAAGGTTGGCGGAATAAATTGAAGGGGAGGGCATGTTAATATCATGGGTGATTCTTTTATGGATGGCCGCTTTTTCGATATGCGCTCTGATTGTTTCAGCTATTTTTTTGCCTTTGTTTTCTTTGTGGTTCTTAGGTGATGTAATGCCCATTATTATAAAAGTATGCTGCCCCCATCGTCCTAAATACTGTTTGTTGGATAAGTGGTCTGGAATGAGCTGGCTAATATTTTGTAGGATGCGCTCGCCGATATTAAAGCTATCTTTGGTAATTACATCAAAATGATCAATTTCTATCAAAATAATATCAAGACTGGGTTCGTCGGCTAGGTGGTTGTTCAGTGCATGCATGATTCCTTTGCGGCTTAGTGTATGAGTGAGTTTATCAAAATGGGGGTTGGGCTGAGCTTTCTCACGATTTTTGCGGCGAATATGCCGAATAATTAATTGATATAGCCAATATAGTGTCTCGATAATGGCATAAATGAGCCAGATCCACAGTAATCCCTTTAGCGCTTGGCTTTGGGTAATATATTTTCCAACAGCTGTTATTTCTTGTAATTTTATGATGTGTGTACCGGCTTTTGCCGTGCTAGGTAAGCTGACAACGACCTCCATAATATTTTGATAGGAGGCAGCGGCTTGCTTACGATGAATGTTATTTTCTTCGACCCACCAATCTGCAACGCTAAATTCTTGAAATGGGATGTAAACTGTACGGTCATACTCTTCTGGATGAAGATTAGCTAAATGTACTTTGCCACGTTTGAATTGCGCAGTTGAGGGTTGCTTTTGATCAAGGTTACGCAGCAAAATATGGATCTTTCGTGCTTGCCCCGTGTAGTTTATATCAACCTCTATACCTTGGTAGCGCTCAAGGTCCATGCCTTTTATTTGGGTGAAATTCGTTGCTTCTTTTCTTACTAACTGCGGCTGTTGCTCAGTCGAGAACTTAATGGATGCACCGCAGAGTTTATTAATATGACTATCGTATAGAGTGCATGTTAACTCTAGTAAATCCTCTTCTTCTCGGCTCCACTTCGTTACACTACTCCCTCCCATGTCGGCATCCGAGTAAGCTCTTGCAAAAGTATATGGCGTAGGGAAGAGTGTTAAGCGTTTTTCTGGTAGGAGTAGGCAAACTGTTATTAAAACAACAGAGCTAGTAAAAGCGATCAACTTTAAATAATGTGAAAGCTTAAGGCGGTTGCGTCGTATGAGAGGCTTTAAGCTGTTAGGGTGAATAATTTTCATATGCTAAATATAGATGGCTATATTCTATGTATAGCATCTTATTGGTCTGCAATGAAAAATCTACATGGGTATTCTGAGATTAAGCCTGATCTTTAGGGGGTATATCACGAAGCGCCCTGCATGTTTTGCTTGACGCTGATTTGCGTAATATATTTTTGCTATAAATTATATGCTTGATTATTTCTGATGTGTCTTAAACGTTGCTAGATGTGTCTTAAATATTGTTAGTAGTATTGGTTTGTTGGGGCTCGGCCGTGTTCGTAGCTTTAAAATAAACAACTGCTCTGTTTGGGTGTGCTAATTTTTAATATGTTAAAACGCAAACCCAAATTGAAGGCCAACCCCTTTTTCATCTGAACTGGTCATGTAGCTTAGATTGGTTGATGTACGCAAGCCGTCTATACCTATTCCAAGGCTGGTCGTAGCGGCAATAATATTATTACTGTCATAACGATAGCCCGCACGAAGATGTAGGTGTTTGAATAGGGAATACTCACCACCTAGGCTCATGAAACGGCCCGGTTGCTCAAGCGATAAGGGCTCTGAAGCTTTAATATCGTAGTCAATGCCTAATTGCCAGTTGGGCTTTATATAGCCAAGACCAAAACGGTGTTTGGTGCTGAGTTTGACTTGAGAGCCTGATGCGCTGTCGAATGTGCGGCTAAAAAGATCTTTGCCTGTATAGCCTACTCTAATACCGTTATCGAAGTGCAATGCAATACCAATGTCGGCATTGAACATCATGTGAGGCTTTGAGTCGTTGCTGATCTCGAATTCATCACCAGACACTTGCCTTGATTCATCAAAAATACGTATTTGCATTGCTTTGGCGGTCACGCCTATTGCAACACGCATGCCTTCGTAGTCAGCGCCCCAGCCACTGGCTACAGCGGCTTCGTTAATCATCAGCGCTACAATATCTGCGCGTGATGTAATCTCATTAAATGGATCATTCAAAGGCGGTGGCGCAAAATCCGTATAGGATTCGTCTGCATTAAACAGTTCAGGGCTGACATCTCGCCAAAAGCCACCTTCGGCAACGTTTTCAATTGCATTGATGTAGCTTTGAAAAAGAGCGATATCTTCGTCGGGTACCGTGCTACGTCCACCGGCCTCAATACGTGTGCCAAGATAAAACCCACCGCCTGTTTTACGCGAAGGTTCAGAGACGGCAATCAACGGCATGAAGAGACTAAAGCTAATATCTTTATTGGCGATATTTATCAGGGCTTCTTCAAGGTCGGCAGCGGTTCTGGCTACTTCTCTTGCTAGTGTTTGAGAAGCTAAAAGGCTTCCATCTCTTAGGGCGTCGTTATTGTAATCTTCAAGCGCATTGTCGAATTGAATATCGAGCTCATCATTAACGATTTCATAACCGTCTATGCCAATCTGAGAGATACTGCCCACCGCGTAAGGTAAAAAATACCGTCCATTGCGAGATTCATCTTCTTCTTCATCGTACAAGCCGAGTAGAGCAGGGTTGTGGCCGGTGGCCATATCGACACTACCAATTGCTACGGCGGCGCCCCCCATAGCTTGGCTGCGAGGGTCATACACCCCAAAATTGCCTGCCAAGGTTGAAGCGCTAAACAAGACTGCACTAAGTAGACCTATACCGCGTAAAGATACTGCCGTTATTGATTGAGCCTGTACAGCGAGTGTGCGAGTTGATTGGTCTGCGAAACATTTATTTGCGAAGCATCTAAATGAGAAGCGTCTACATGAAATAAGAGACATTTTCACAAAGAATTCCTTAAAACCGTTTAGCCTATTGTAAGCCAGCTGATGGGTTTGCGCGAAGAGCTTGTTATCAATCGCGCTAACAGACTCATTTTTTAATTGAATTATCGTAGTTATTCACGTTAATGATTATTTACGTTATGAGTGGTTATAGCCAGTTTTTGGATGGTCTGTTCAGGTGACCAATTATGAAACATAGAGTGTTTGATTGGCAAAGTTGGAGGGGACAAGCAACGTATCTTTTGCAATGTCATTTGTATTTGGATTATCAAGAGAATAATGGAGCCCTCGGCTTTCTTTTCGCATCATGGCTGACCGAATAATTAATTCTGCGACCATTGCAAGATTCCGTAATTCAATCAAGTCACTGCTGATTTTATAGTGTGCGTAATATTCATGAATTTCTGACTGTAAGAGTTGGATGCGTCGCAAAGCACGCTCCAAGCGTTTGTGCGTGCGTACAATACCGACATAGTCCCACATAAAACGCCGTATTTCGTCCCAGTTATGAGAGATGACCACATCTTCATCCGAATTGGTGACTTTGCTTTCATCCCAGGGGCGGATGGTCGGCGGCGGTGGGGTGTCGTTAAGCTGAGAGGCAATATCTTCTGCTGCAGAGCGCGCGTAAACAATACATTCAAGGAGTGAATTACTTGCCATGCGATTAGCGCCATGTAAGCCTGTGAATGAGGTCTCGCCAATGGCATACAGCCCATCAAGATCTGTTTGGCCGCGTGTATTGACGAGCACGCCACCGCATGTGTAATGGGCAGCGGGTACAACGGGGATGGGCTCTTGAGTGATATCAATGCCATATTTCTCGCACTCTTGCATGACCGTTGGAAAGTGCTCTTTCAGAAAAGCTGGCTCGCGATGGCTGATGTCTAAGTGCATATAAGGTGAGCCAATGCGTTTCATTTCGTGGTCGATGGCCCTTGCTACGACGTCCCTTGGTGCAAGTTCTGCCTTAGGGTGAAAGTCGGGCATAAAACGTTGGCCATCAGGCCGCTTAAGTAAGGCCCCTTCGCC
>CALIUX010000175.1 GCA_938048505.1 uncultured Pseudomonadales bacterium | reverse complement strand
GGTAGGCGTACCACTGAGTGAGATAAAAGCGATGGAAGCTTACTTTAATGTGAAGTTTCCCGCTTTGTATGTGCAGTTTTTGTTTACCTGCGGGCGATCTGCTGGAAAGCTGGCTGATTGGACTGCAATTTATTTTGATGACCTAAAAGAAATTTCAGAAGAGTACTCGTTTCAGGCCAATGCTCAATCTAGCCACCACAAACTCCACAGCAATGCATTAATCATTGCGCACTACGGTACGTACTTTGATTACATTCACTGCACCGGCGTAGCAGACCCTGAAGTCTATAGAGTGGATTTTAGCCTCAGCACACTCGAACCGACACTACTTTCAAATAGCTTGGCGCTTTACTTTAAGTCGATGATCATGCAGGCGATCGACAATAAAGGCAATATCGAGCCTTTTTACATTGATGAATGCGGCAACTGGCAAGCTGACGACCTTATAAGTGAAGCGCCTGGTGTTGAATAACCCACCAGCCTACTACCCCAATTAAATTCTAGGTGGCTACCCTAAGCTAATTTAAAACTGCACCATTCAAATTAAGCCACCTAAAAATTCCCTATAGCTTTTTACTCAAGCGGTCTATATTCAAGCCCCTGACACTAGCAATTCGATACACTCGTACCCCAGTGCTTACAACTTGGGCACCGCCAATGATATTCAGCACCTGAATATCCGCAAGCTTGGCATTCATAGGCATGGCTTTGTCTAACATGGCTCTCCACCACCTGCAAAACATTCTCTAAATGCATTTGCTCATAACTCGACTCCGGCAGTAGGCTCAGCGCATCGCTCAGAGGAGAAAGGTTTGGCCAACGCTTGAGCTCACCCACCACAAAAGATAATGCAGCGTGCTGGCTCTGATAGTCAGCTATAGCCCTCATCATTACCGGCAGCAAAAAAACAGAGGGCTGCTGCTGGTAAAGGCTACGCAAGTAAACGGGTAAGCGCTGCGACGAAAAGACTTGATTATGCATTGCAATCATAATCGGCAAAATGCTTTGATGATGGGCAGCCGAATCAATGCAAACCTGCTTAAAGTATTTTAACGCGAGAGCGTGCTCATTCTGCGCCACGGCTTGACGCCCTTTAAGTATCCATACCCTGAGTAAATCAGAATCGAGCATTTGCGCTTTTTCGAGTGGCAAATGCATTGCCTCATAGCGCTTGTCACCTAATGCACCCAATGCAACCTCGCAGTAAAACTGCGATTGCAGTGCCTGCCAAGTACGCTGCTGATCCTTAGATAAGGACGGTATTAATGTATTGACCGCCTCTATCGCTTTAAGCCACTCTGCTTCATCTTGAAAAATATCAACTAAACGCTGAGTAGCCTTTATCAGCACCTCATTATCGCGCCCCTGTGTTTGATGAATTCCCGCTAATTCCTTATAAAGCGATTCAGCTCGATCCAATAAGCCCGCTTTAAAATAGTCTTCTGCTAGCGCAAATCGTGCCTTAACCAGTGAACCTTCAGGTAAATCTTTCGATTGGAGAATATTCTGATGAATACGTATAGCGCGCTGAGTCTCTCCGCGCTGACTTAACATTTTACCCAATGCCATATGCGTTTCGAGCGTATCATGGCTAACATTCAACGTATTAATTAACGCATCGATAGCAAAATCGGGCTGCTCATCAATCAAGGATTCTAAGGCGGTGTGATCATATTGCTGAGCACCCGCTTTGCCAGTAGATTGCTTTCTATTGATGTTGCGGAAGATTAACTTCCAAGGCTCTTTTGCAAGCATAAAGCCTAAAGCAATTGCCACAAAAATCAAAAGTAACAACTGAAAAGGCGAAGCATCCATTCCGCATTCTACCCTTTGGTAAGGGCATCTTTAGGGGACGATTGCTGAATGGTCGCTCTTTGCTGAGCCGGTTCCAGCTTAGATACGTTTTGCGCAGAGCCATTGACATCCCGCTGAGTCTGACTGGCAGCTTTTAATGCAGCCTGGGATTCCACTAGCTTTCCCTTCATACGCCGCAATTTTATACGCGTGACTAGCACCCAAGGTGCAAGCGCTAAAAGCGCAATGGCCATACCAATGCTAATCAGGCCAAAAACCAAGATCGGCAAGCTTACTTCTGGTTTGGTCCAGCGCCAAAAAGTGATGCTCACATGGCCTGGGTTATCAAAATAAAACTTTAGCACCACCATCAATAAAACCAGCAACCATACCAGAAGCACAATTCGTTTAATCCATGTCGCAATTGCTTTAATCATATTCAGTCTCTTGCTCTGCCTTATGTGAGAAACACTCAAAATGAAACTTATAATAGAGAGCCTAAAATAAAGCTAAAATAAAGATAGTTAAATAATAGCACTCGCTCGAAGTGCAGCCATGGCCTCTTCACATACTTGCATAATGCTGAGCTGGGTTGAATCCAGTATCAATGCATCATCGGCAGGCTTAAGTGGAGAAGATGCACGATTCATATCGCGCTCATCTCGATCCATAATATCTGCCAATATTTTCTCATAGTGGGCGCCCTGCCCAGCTTCTTTGAGCTGTTTAACACGGCGCTCCGCTCTAGCTTGCGCTGAGGCCGTCAAAAAAATCTTAACAGATGCATTAGGAAATACTGTTGTGCCCATATCTCGGCCATCCGCAATAAGGCCCTTATCGGCTTCTGCAAAATCCCGCTGACGCTCTAACAATGCTTGCCTAACGGCATCATGCGCTGCCACCTTTGACGCATTAAGACCAACATGCTCTTGACGAAT
>CALIUX010000174.1 GCA_938048505.1 uncultured Pseudomonadales bacterium | reverse complement strand
TCAGATGGCAATTGCTCTGTTGTGGGCGTGCCGCTTAAAACGCATGTTGTATTGTCTGTGGATCGCTCTAGTGATAAACCCGCAGGTAAATCTGTTGCTGTACACGCCGTGAGTTCAGCGCCACCGTTATTTTCCAATGATAATGAAACAGCCTGATTCACTTCAAAAAGCTGAGCACCCACATCGACTAAAATAGGAGCTGTTACGTTAATCGTAATATTGATAACAAATGCAGTTGTACCACCGGTATTAGTCAGATTAATCGTATGATCCGTTGCGGCTTGAGGATTGGTCGGTGTACCGGTTAACACACACTGATTATCAGGTGTTGCTGTCACATTAAGGCCAGCCGGTAAATCGCCTCGCTCACACGTGATTGCAGCATTACTGCTGTTTTCATTACGCAGTGTCAAAATGGCAATGCTTTCACCAACAGTATACGTTTGCGGCTCAACAGCAATAAATTGAGGCGCTGGCGGATTCACCGTAATGGTCATTTCAGTTTGGCTATCACCTGTTACATTACTTGCGGTGATGGTATGCACTATTTCAGTTTGTAGCGCGGTAGGTGTGCCGGTAATCACACAGCCTTCTGAAGAGGCTCGAATAGCAAGCCCTGCGGGTAGACCGTCGCTATCGCATGCTTCAATTGCACCGCCTTCATTCCCAATAACAAGTTCAGCAATAGCCTGACCAATTGTATAGACCTGCTGCCCAACTTCTTGCAGATCCGGCGCTAAAGGGTTGACCACAATCGATAAAGAAGGCGTCACTGAACCAGCATTATTGGTTGCCGTAACGGTGTATGTTTGCTCTGGCTGCGCAACGGTAGGCGTACCAGAAAGAACGCAAGCTGTGCCATCGGTGTTGCTCTCAAACACCAACCCATCAAGAAGTGGGTCAAGCTCACATGATGTCAGCGCATCGCCCATATTTTCTAGGTTAAGTGGTTCAATCACTACGCCGACAGCATATGTGATGACATCTGACGGCACCGTTAATTCGGGTAGCAGCGCAACACTGGATGAACTCGACGCAACAGATGCAACAACAGAAGAACTACTGACTTCAATGCTGCTGGAGCTTTGGGGCTCAATGGACGAACTTTCACTCGAATCAATCGAGCTGATACTGCTCGAAGTCGAAGTGATACTGCTCGAACTCACACTGCTAGAGCTGATATCAATCGAGCTTACGCCACCTTCACTCAAACTCGATTCAGAACTTGATTCAACAGAGCTACTAGCGGGCTCTTCAGAAGACTGACTTGAACTTGAAACAAGAATGCTAGAGCTGGCGATAACGGAAGATTGTGTTACTTCACTCGACTGTGTGCTTTGGCTGGATTCGCTCTCTTGACTCGATTCTGTTTGTTGACTTGAAACGACAGAGGCTGCACTGCTGCTCGTAAGGGTCACACTGGATTCAGCAGCACTAGAAGAAATTGCGATTTGTGATGAAGCCGGTACAGAAGCACTGTTTTCAGAAGAAGCACCTTGAGAAGAGCTGCTCAAAAGTATACTGCTGGAACTTACCTGAGCAGAACTGGAGTCTGAGCGAACAGGATCTTCAGAAGACTCGCTTGAGCTTGAAATGACAACACTCGAACTAGCGACAATAGAAGACTGCGCCGTATCACTCGACTGCACACTTTGGCTGGATTCGCTCTGTTGACTCGACTCCGTTTGTTGACTTGAAACAACAGAAGTTGCACTACTGCTCGTAATATCTACGCTAGATTCAGCCACACTAGAAGAAATTGCGATTTGTGATGACGCCGGTACAGAAGTACTGTTTTCAGAAGAACTGCTATCAGAATTATTCCCCTCAGAAGCATTGCCCTCAGAAGAGTTGCCTTCAGAGGCATTCCCTTCGGAAGAATTGCTTTCAGAAGAACTGCTCAAAAGCACGCTGCTGGAGCTTACCTGAGCAGAGCTAGAATCTGAACGAATAGGATCTTCAGAAGACTCGCTTGAACTTGCGATAAGCACACTTGAGCTAGCGACGATAGAAGATTGCGTTGCGCCACTCGATTGAGTCTCTTGACTGGATGCAGTTTGCTCACTTGATAATGCTGTTGCCGAACTGTTAACAACGACTATTTCGCTACTGGTTGCGCCATCGGCTTCGCTACTACTTCCATTAACATTGCCATCACTACTTTCGTTACTATTTGCGTCGCTACTTTCACTACCGCCACTCGCAGCCGATTCACCGCCACCTTCGACAGGCTCACTGCTAATATTTTGATTAGAACTATTGGCTTCATCCGCGCTTGAATTGGCTGCAGCAGCTGCGCTACTCGCAACCGCTTGAGATGTGCTTCGGGGTATGACCACTGTCACCGTAGCGGCTTCACCACTCGGTAAAACAACTGATATTTTGGCATAAACATCTTCGGGGCGATTTGCCGGTAACAATGTCATGGGAATAGCTACCGTTGTACCATTTGCAGTCACAACGGTTGAGGAATCGAGCTCAAAATCAACACCATCAACAGCAGACCCACCCACAATTGCAACACCCAAAGCAGAATTTGCAGGAACAGGTGTACTCAGCGTTAATACGATCGTGTCATCGGCAGGCTGTAAAACCGCATTGGTTACCGCTGCGCGATTACTCTCTGCTAACGGCATGACCATAATGGTCTGCTCAGCACTTAGTGTTTCACCTTGGCTGGTTGCCGTTATTTCAAAAATCAGAGGCGTGATTTCATCAGAAACAGGGAGGATAATTTCAGCCGTAAGCGCATTAGGATTAATGATCGTAACGGCTGGACCGCTTTTTTGTACCCATGTCACTTGCGCATTACGATCAGAGCGATCTAACGATGCTTTAAGGCGTACCACAACACCACTATCTGCATTTTCTTGTTTCGCTACAATGAGCCATGGTGCTGAATCCGGCTCATTACTTGAAACAGACACCACGCTTGCTTCACTCCCTTGTGAAGCAGGAGAAACAACTGAGATTGGTGCGGTTTCACCAAAGCTCGCGGGCCTTTGGGCCTCTTGTGCGTCATTGCACCCCACTAAACTCATCGCCGCTAAACAAACAGCCCCAACAGTCACACTTTTCTTTGCGTAAAATCGCTTAGTGAAGAAAGAAACCATTTTCATACGTGATAAGTCTCTGAGTGAATGCTTTTTGAGGGCGGTTATAGGGCGAATAAGCGACATGACTAAATCTCTTTTCTAAGGCCAAGCTGCAGCGTGGTGCTACTGTATCCTTCTTGCTCAAGGAAACTCTGAACATTACCAAAGAACGAAAGCCCTCTTGGTAAGACCGCAGAAGTCCCCAGTTCAACTAAAATTTGATCCTTGTCGCCTTCATCTCCAATTAACTCAAATGTTTGGCCACCGGCAAAGCCGCTAATACCCTGTTGGCCTGAGTTAATAATACGCTCGTAATTCACGGCGAAGCGTGGGAGTAGAACACCCCAAGAGAAATTGATCGCACGATCAATATTTAAATTAAAACCTGCCTGCAACGCGCGATTTTTTTGGCTGCTAAAGCTACTGGGGTTATCACCCTCTTCTAAGTACGCTTCAACAAAATGATTTTGATAGTTGAGCGTAAAAGCAGGTGAAACCTGCCAAGCTTGGCGCTGCCAAACATATTGCGCTTTGGCAAAACCAAATAGGTTGTTTCCTTCACTTTGCGCACGATTAAATGCGTAATCTAAAACGGCATAACCCATTTGAGTTTGAAATGAAAACCGGTCGGAGCGATAGCCCGCAAAGCCTAAAATACTGATGTCATCTACGTTAAAATCGCCTTTACCATCTGCAAAATCAATGGTCGTTTGCGATGCACCCACCGCTGCACCGGCTGTCCAATTAGGTCCCCATGCGATATCACCACCCAGTGTAAAACCAGTTAAGTCTTCGTCATAAGCCAGTTGTTCGCCTTTCGCTTCTTGATCACCACCACGATGGTTAATACTTAAGAACACACCGCCCAATTTAAAATTACCATCACCTGCTCCACCACCATCGTCACTGTCGGAGGTTGTCGCACGACCGTTCAACGAAGCAAAGCTACCCGTATTCAAAAACAGTGAAACCGCCTCACGGTGGCTACGCATAATGGTGGTTGCGGCGCGTGGTGCAGCATCTTCGATGGTGCTCACTTCGGCCACTTCATCAATCGTTTGTACACTGACCGTTACGGTCGCGGTCGCTTGTTCGCCAGCATTATTTTGAATGGCATACGTGAATGAGTCGGAGCCTGTAAACCCTTGCTCAGGTGCATACCTTAATGCCCCGCCCTCATCTGTCACAGTACCGCTGCTGGGTTGGCCAAAAGACGCTATGCTCAAGCCTGGTTCAGTACTCACATCATTAGCGAGTACATCAATTACTACCGCAACGCCCTGAGGCACTTGGCGCACATCATCATTCGCAGTGATAGCCGCATAAGCTGGTGTAGAAAGCAGTGCTGAAATCATCCCAAAAGAAACTAGAGCAGCAGGCGGGAATCGGCGACGAAAATTCGGTAAATTAGAGAGTGAGGCAAGGTACGAAATAGGTGAATCAGACATAACGCTTCCATTCCAGCAAACAAAAAAGTATATGAAAGGCAACAGTCTAAACAGACCAAGTTGCTTAAACAAGTGTCGAGATTCCTAGCAAAAAAGAAGCAGAGCTAAACTAAATAGAACCAATTAAATTTATGTTATTTTTAATACTATTTTACTAGATAACCATTTCTAAGCGCTGCACAAGCTACAGATTTATTAACAGAATGAGCAGGTAATGTAATCACAATTTGATCATTTTTTATCATCTGATCACGCATCTGCCTTTACTCTTGCATACTGCGTCACAACTTATAAAGGCCGATTACAACCAACCTTTTTCTGTCGCGATACGTGCAGCATCAATACGATTCTCTGCACCGAGCTTACTAATGGCTTCTGATAAATAATTACGTACCGTGCCTTCTGATAAAAAAAGCTGATCGGCAATCATGGCCGTTGTCATACCTTTTTGCGCGAGTACTAATGCTTGACGCTCCTTATCTGAAAGTGGATCTTCTGCCCCTAATGCCAGCAGCGCCAATTCTGAATCGATTACTTTACGGCCAGAAAGGACGTCACGCAGTGCGCCCGCCAAACGGTCTGCAGGCGAATCTTTAAGTAAAAAGCCGGATGCCCCGGCCTTTAGCGCGCGCGTTAAATAACCCGCTCGCGCAAAGGTTGTTAGCATAACAATAGGAAGATCGGGGTAGTGGGTCCGTACCCACTGACTCAGCTCAAGTCCGTCACAATGAGGCATTTGAATATCTGTGACAAGTAAGTCGATTGAAGCGGTTTGCGTTAGAATTTTTTGCGCTTGCAGACCATCAGGCGCTTCATGAGTAACGGTCATATCATCCTCTAAATTTAACAGTGCAGAGAGTGCACCTCGGACCATCGCTTGATCTTCTACCAACAATATATTCATGCTTGCTCTTTTTATTCACTCATTATGTATCGGCTGTATGTGTGTACTGAGACTAGTGCGCGTCATTTAAAATCGAGGTAGGTAAAAACAAAATCAATTCTGCTTGATGGGGTGCTGCCTGCTGCATCATTTTAAAATCAAGTGAGCCACCGATATTTTCTGCCCGCTTACGCATGCTCATCAAACCCACACCCTCAAAACCTCTTGTAGAACCACTTTTAGGCTCGCGAAGGGTTCGATCCTTACCTAAGCCATGACTCACATTATTCACTAACCGCCAGTGATAACCTTCCGGACTTTGCTGATGCTCACTTAATACTAGGCCACGGCTTCCATGACGTAAGACATTGGTCATGGCCTCGCTGTAAATAGCCACCAAATCATATTGAGCTGAAGGAATAACGGAGGGTAGTTCACCTGTTTCACTCACCTCAAAACCCTGTTCTTGTAGTAGCTTAGAAAGTGAGTGGTAAGCACCTTGCACATCTTGCACATCATGGCCCTCAATAGCATAACGAATGGCTTTGCGATTATTGGCCGCTAAATCCGCTAACACCGCTAATTCTGCTGCGGCCTCTTGATACCGCTCTACTTGAATCATTTTTTGAGCCAATTGCGCTTTCAGGGCAATAGCGGTTAATTGATGGCCCGTCACATCATGCAAATCACGAGTAATGCGGTCGCGTTCCACTAGCTGCGCATTGTTTTGCATGGCGCATTGCAACTGTCTTTTACGTAACTCCAGCATCGCCGTAAAACTATTTACCGTAAAGACAATTGCTGCGGGCATCCAAAAATACGGTTCAAAGCTTGTTAATAGCGCAGCAATGGCAATGCAGAAGACACCAACAATCAGCCAAAACAGGGCCAAACGCAAAGGGAAAAATAATAATGCAAAAAAAGGAATATAAGCGAAGAATGCCGATGTACCTAAGGTAAGCTGAACGCCAAGTGTTGCCATCAAACTGATCATAACCATTAAGCCAAAGCGCCACTTAAGTGAAGCATGCTCAAGCGTAAAAAAGATTGCCACAAAAAGGCCATATAGCCCCACTACACCAAACCACCATAAAGCGCTTTTTGTAGCGAGCGTATCGCCCATAAAAATTAATGGAAAGAAATAAAATAAAGAATAAACGAGATATATTGGATAAAAGCGCGACTCATTCCAACCCATTGCCAGTTCTGACTGAGAAGACTCTGAGTGAAAAAATGCTGATACTGCTGATGTGAACGACATGCTGTTTGCCTCATTTTGTATAGCAATCTACTTTGGAATGAAGATCGTTTGAATGAAGAACAGCTTATCTTAATGAAAATAAAAGGATTAGAAGCATCTGTCATGAATCCATATGACAAATATCATATTTCATGTTTTTCCTGTCTTATCTTTTCATACTCTAGCTTTCCCTTTTTTTGCTGCAAGCTTGCCCCAAGACAGTAAAGCCAGTAACAACTGACTTTACTGAGCATATAATCGATGAATTAAAGAAATTGGGTAAAAACGGCTTGTAGTGAATCACTCATACAATACGTTATTAACGACAAGCATCACCACTTAATAATTTAAATTCCACACGCCTATTCTGCGCCTTACCCAATGAGCTTCCATTACTGGCTATCGGCCGTGACTCACCATAGCCGCGTGAAACTAAACGATTAGCTGCAACACCCGTGCGCAGTAAATACGTTTTCACACTAGACGCTCGGCGATGAGAAAGCCCTAAGTTATACTGAGCACTGCCATCTGAATCAGTATGCGCTTGAATCTCTATTTGAATCGATTCATTACTCAAGAGCTCAATCGCTAGGTCACCTAAAATCGCCAAAGAGGATGGACGTAGCGCAGCTGAATTTGTTTCAAATTGAACACCCTTAGCAGCAACGTCCAGCCTTGTGCAGATTTTAGTCGGCGCGCTTACTGGAGCCGAAATAACCTTAACAGGCTTGTATTGAATAATATCTGGCTGAGGCTTTGACGGTTGAACGGGTTCAACTTTCTTAGCATCCACTTTAGCATCAACCTTTTTAACAATAGCTTTTGTAACAGGTCTATCTCGGCCACCAAAGTAACGACCAATGCTTAACCCTGCATAGGCAGCATCACGATCATAACCGTCAATATCTAACCTGACATGCCAAGGTGACTGACGAAAGTCGTATTGCGCACCCAGGCCAATAGCGAGCTGAATATTTTCAACCTCTTCAAATGTGACCGTACCGCCATCATTTTCTTTTTTGTTTGCAATAGCGGCCAAACCTGCTTTAGCAAATACGTTAAAGCCATCGCGTGGTGACAATAAATAGTAACCCGCCATCAGCGAAGGGACTTTGTAGCTAATACCCGCATCAGGGTAGGCTTGGTTCAAGCGATTGTTGGCTGTATCGAGATCTGCTGTACCAATATCGGCATATTTTAATTCCGCAAACCAGCGCGGCGCAAAACGCTTACCAACAGATAAATGCCACCCGTTTGAACGATTGCCGTCGTCTGCCGTACGCCAACCATTTCTATCAATACCTTCAGGGTCAACATGCGATACCCCAATGCCGACTGTGCCGTACCAACAAGGAGAAAACGCCTTATTGGTGTCATGATTGGGTTGCATATAGAGGCCGCAATCATCTGAATTAGCATGTGCCACTTCAGGTAAAAGCAACGCTCTCACGACCAACACCACCAAGCCAAAGATGATGAATAAGATATTGAGGCTTCCACCAAAGCCCGTCACAGACGTTTCAAGCCTTTCGCCAGAGATATCTCTAAAGTGTTCAGGCCCTTCAATCTTGTCATCAAAGCCATCATTATCTGAGTCAACATCCTGAAAATCAGGCTGGCCATCATTATCTGTATCGGTCGGTATGAATGTGACAGGAACCAAGTCATGCAAACCATCACTATTGGCATCGATCAAATCATCAATAGCACCGTCTCTATTATTATCAATATCACTATCAGCTTGATCAGGTGATGCTTCGATCACATCCAAAATACCATCGTTATCACTATCCAGATCAAGACGATCTGGCGTGCCATCACCATCGGTATCGACATCAATACCCGTATCACTGCTTTCAGCTTGATCAGGAATGCCATCATTATCATCATCAAGATCACGAGAATCAGATACTTGGTCACCATCAGAATCTAATTCACCCGCACCAAAATTATTGGGGCTTAGGTCATTCACATCCGGTACGCCATCACCATCGGCATCTTGGCCCGCATCAATAATGCCATCGCCATTCATATCGAATGGCTCAGCATCAGAGCCCACATTGTCATTGATGCCGTCATTGTCACTGTCAATTTCTCGATAATCCGCTATGCCATCATCATCAGTATCTTGTGGTGTGATGGTTTGTGCTTGCGCCATAAGATCATCTACAACACCGTCACCGTTTTCATCCAATGATTCATCCGTTGCTTCACTCAGATCAGTCAAGCCATCATTATCGCTATCGAGATCTCGATAATCCGCAACTTTGTCATTGTCGGTATCAACAATTTGCGCCGCATCATCAATGCCATCTAAGTTAAGGTCATCGCCACCCGTTTGATCAGCATCATATAAATCGATAATGCCGTCTTCATCTAAATCACTAACAGACTGCGAAGGTTTTATCGATTCAACACTGTCTGGGATGCTGTCGTTGTCGGCGTCAATATCCAGGTAATCGGCCAGGCCATCACCATCGGTATCACGTATATCGGCGGCATCATCAACACCATCGTTATCGCTGTCTTCACCTTCGGTCATATCAACATCATACAGATCAACAATACCGTCGTTATCTGTATCCGTACGATCTGCTATACCTGATTCTAATGCGTCTGGAATGGCGTCATTATCACTATCAACGTCAATATAATCAGGGATACCATCTTTATCGAAGTCGCTTGGCTCAAACTGGTCATCCACACCATTTTCGTTACTATCGTCACCACCGGTTTGATCTACATCGAGTGCGTCATCTATGCCATCGGCATCCGTATCAGTACCCTGCAAAGCCGGTATAGGTGCTTGATTTTCTAAGCTATCAGGTAAGCCGTCATTATCACTGTCTGAATCTAAATGATCAGGTTGATTATCTTTATCGCTGTCTTGCGGCAAGAGCGGATCACTGCCCACCTCTAAAACGTCGGGAATGCCGTCGTTATCAGAATCTGCATCCACAGCATCTGCTATACCATCGCCATCAGTATCATTTGGCATACTGGCATTCATGCCCGCTTCTTGACCATCAGGCAAACCGTCATTATCGGAATCTGAATTATCAGGGTCACTTTCACCACTATCGACAATACCGTTGCCATTCGCGTCCTCTACACCATCAGGAATACCGTCGCTATCGCTATCACATAAGCTATTACGTGTATCTGGGTCACAAGGGTCCGTATTCGCAGCAACAGAACTTTCAATGGGTTGAGATGAGGTTTGTGTACCAAAATCCACTACACCATC
>CALIUX010000173.1 GCA_938048505.1 uncultured Pseudomonadales bacterium | reverse complement strand
ATCAGCACCAAAAACAGAAGAGGTTATCTCAGAATAAATTTATTTTATTCAAGGGGTTGCGAGGCGCGTAAAGAAATGTATAATTTGCGCCTCTTCTGGAGGGGTGGCTGAGTGGTCGAAAGCGGCGGTCTTGAAAACCGTTGAGTGTAACAGCTCCCAGGGTTCGAATCCCTGCCCCTCCGCCATTACAATAATGTATAGGGTTTGAGAAAAACCTTATAACAGATGAAAAACCAAAAAGGCTTGTTAGCGTATGCTACAAGCCTTTTTTTGTGCTCGAAATAAACACTCTACGCCCGCACCTCAACTACAATATTTAACACAGCCACCAAAATGGATTGTATACTGGATTTCATGTAGCCCTACCTCGCACTAAGCAAGTATCATGGCAAAAGGATTAACATATGAACACACCACTTAGAATCACAATGGTTATTTTCTTATTTTTCGCGGCAATAGCCTGTTACACCTTTGGCGCACCCGCAGGAGGAGTAGCATTCATTATTCTAGGGCTTGCTTGTGAAGGACTGTTTTGGGTAGGCATATTCGGCAAAACGCAAAAAAAGCCAAAGATCACTTAACTTCCCACCCATAAAGGCAAGTATTTTGCTTGGTGGTTACATACCGAAACATACGCCCATCCATGCCCAACGGCTGTGCGTACAGAGAAAAGACCATAAAGTATTCTTGAGAAACCGCGTTAAAACGCGAAACTTTCTTGAAATTTAGTTATCACACCACCATGATAGTGTCTGGAACAATTGCGTTATGCGCATATTGAAAAACACCATTCAGCTTGTATGATATTGCTTATTCATTTATCAGGAGATAAAAATGCAACAGATGTACTCTACAGGTTCTAGTCAGAACGCGAACATTCAAAACGTAGAGACTCACAAAGTTCTACGTAACACCTACAGCTTACTTGCAGTGACTCTGCTTGTTAGTGCTATATCTGCCTTTATTGGCATGGCAATTGGTCTACCGTTTGGGCTCTCTATTGCATTTTCTCTGGGTGCTATGGCCATCTTATGGTTCGTGCTGCCTAAAGTTGCCAATTCATCAAAAGGCATTATTGCAGTCTTTGCCGTAGCCGCTTTATTAGGTGCAGGCTTAGCGCCCACATTAAGCTACTACCTCGCATCTGCGAATGGTGGCATGGTCGTTATGCAGGCACTTGCCGGAACAGCCTTAGTGTTCTTCGCGCTTTCAGGCTACGTACTCACAACGCGTAAAGATTTCAGCTTTATGGGTGGGTTCTTGATGGTGGGTCTTATCACCGTCGTCGTCGCGAGTTTGGCGTTTGTTGTATTAGGCTTCTTTGGCATTCATATGCCTGCCGTGCAACTAGCGATGAGCGCTGCAGTTGTGCTGCTTATGTCTGGCTTCATCTTGTATGATACAAGTGCCATTATCCACGGCGGTGAAACCAACTACATCATGGCAACTGTTCGCTTGTACTTAGATATTCTTAATCTTTTTACAGCACTACTGCATTTATTAGGTGTAATGAACGACGATTAATTCTAATCCTCGCTCCACACTTCTCTAACCGCCAGCTTGCTGGCGGTTTTTGTTTGAGCCGAATAACTCCCGAACCTCTTTGAGCAATCGATCAAGACTATGCTTTTCACTCTTGTCATACATAGTGGGCCTTACTCGCAAACAAGCAGTACCAGCCTTAACGCTCTCAACTTTGCCAAAGCATTACTCAAAGAAGGGCATACCATACATCGCCTCTTTTTCTATGGGGACGGCGTTTTTAACCTCAACGCACAAATGGTTACCCCTCAAGGCGAAATAGACCTACCCAAAGCATGGCACACCCTCATTGAAGACCATTCAATTGATAGCGTTGTTTGCATTGCAGCGGGCGCACGTAGGGGCGTACTCAACGATAGCGAAGCCAAGCGCCACCAAAAAGACAGCGGGAATTTGCTGGGCTCATCTGACTTAAGCGGTCTAGGCCAACTCATTGAAGCCGCTGCAACCAGTGAGCGTGTTATCACCTTTGGTTAAAAAGGGCAGATAAAAACCATCTGCTTTTAGCAACACCACCAAGGCACCTATAATCCATAGCAATACTTCTCATAGAAGCCCCTCTATCAGAAACACTAATAGCCCAACCTATGAATACAATAAACGCGTCGCCTCTTACCCCTCCCGCATTCGATCTACTACTGGTATTTCGGCATTCCCCCTATGGAGGAAGCATGGGAAGAGAGGGCCTAGAAGCGGCTTTGGCTGCAGGCGCTTTTGACCAAAACATGGCTATTCTTTTTTTGGGTGAGGCCATATGGCAACTACTTTCAACCCAGCAAACAGCCAGTAATGTCGCTTCAGACCACCATTCTCAAAAAAATCATCTAAAGATGACTAACGCACTACCACTATTTGGCATTGATCAAATCTACACCAGTCAAGATGACCTCAATGACTTTTCATTACAATTAGAGGAACTTGCCCTCTCTCCAACCGCATTATGGCCATCTGAGCTCACAGCGCTTATGAGCAATGCTAAGACGATTTTGAGTTTTTGAAGCCACACAGAATGATGGCCCTATACTGACTTCTCATCGCTCGCAATAGCATCTTTACTGGCTTATTTTTCATTTGATTAAACCTCAACACCTATGACAATACATATACTCAGCAAAAGCCCACAGCATGCCGCCTACAAAAGCTGCCTACAGCACGTAGGGCCTCAAGATATTGTTATGCTTATTAACGACGGGGTCTACGCTTTAAAAACGACTGATGCAGCAGTACAGGAGCTATTAGACGATAATCGTCTTTTTGCATTACAGCACGACGCGACAGTAAGAGGCGTTACGGCAAATGGGGCATCACTAATTGACGAAGCAGGCTTTGTCGCCCTTACCTGCGAACATTCGCCCTCTCAAAGCTGGTTCTAACACAGAATGACAACCCCTCTTCCACCCGTCGACCCTGAAGGCTTTTTGTGCGATACCAATGACTGGACAAAACCCATTGCCCAGCAACTTGCCTTAAACGAAGGTATCACGCTTACTGATGCACACTGGGAAGTCCTCGATAGCCTGCGTGCCTTTTATCAAGAGTTTGATTTAGCGCCGGCTATGCGTCCGCTTATTCGCTATCTTAAACTCCACTTAAACAAGCATGATATCAACAGCCTCTACCTTCTGAGTCTATTCCCTGGCAGCCCAGCTAAATTAGCGGCCAAAATTGCAGGCCTGCCCAAGCCTGAAAACTGCCTGTAAAAACACACTAAATCTCACGCAAAAAACGTAGTATCGCCCTCAAATGCTATTAGCCATTAGCTTGCAACCTGCTATGATGCGCAGCATCTATGAAGGTTGAGGTTCATCATGTTTGATAAGAACACATTAGCTCAATTAACAGAGCTAAAGACGGCAATTGTTGCAAGTAAAGAATATGGCCAAGGTACTGTTGTTGGCTCAAACGGCCGTTTTGGATTTGTAAAGTTAAGCGATGGTCGTGATGCTTTTTTAAATCCAGAAAAAATGCAGTCTGTTTTACCTGGCGATAGCGTAAAGGTACTGATTACAGAAAACGACAAAGGCAAACTCGAAGCCACCGTCGAAACACTGCTAGAGCCCGCATTTAAGCGCTTTATTGGTGAGTACAAAATAAAAGGAAATAATCACTTTGTACTGCCTGATGCCAAAAACTTTAGCCGATGGCTTTTTGTTCCACCGCAGTTTCGCAACAAAAGCAAAGAAGGTGATACAGTTCTGTGTGAACTCATGCGTCACCCTTTTCATGAAGAAGGCAAAGCAGCTGCTAAAGTCGTGGCGAATATCGGAAAAGGCAGCGAGCCTTACTTTGAGCACAAGTTCATTATCGCCAAGTATGGTCTGTATCGCTACTGGCCTAAAGAAGCGACCGAGCAAGCTAATGAGTGCCGCCAGCGCGTCAACAATCTTGACGGCCGAGAAGACTTTACGCACATTCCCTTTATCACCATCGATTCCGCCTCAACGCGTGACATGGATGATGCGGTCTATGCTGAAGCAACTGAGCAAGGCTGGAAACTCTCTGTGGCCATCGCAGATCCGAGCAGCTTTATTTCACCGTCTAGTCCCATTGCACGAGGCGCGCGCGATTACGGCCAAACGGTTTATATGCCTGGCGAAGTGCTACCAATGCTGCCTGAGCATTTAGCAACAGACGCCTTTTCGCTACTCGAAAACGAAGTTAAACCCGCGCTGATTTGCCAAGCCAGCATTCTTAAATCAGGTGAGATTGCTGACTTCACCTTTACCAAAGGCAATATTAAATCACGCGCAAAATGCAACTACCCTGCCGTGGCAGCATTCCTTCAAGACGGCACACCCTTCACTGACGATGATGCCATCAACAAGACTGTCACAACCCTGGGCGAATTTGCCAAAACGCGCCTAGGCTACAGACAAGAACACAACTTGGTACACGAAGATCAACCCGACTTTGATCTACAGCTGAATAACAAAGGCAAGATTAGCCACATTATTCGGCGCGAAAGAAGCGTATCCCACAAGCTCATTGAAGAAGCTATGCTGGTTATTAATCTTTGCGCAGGTGAATTTTTAGCCAATGCAAAAGCCGGTATTCATACTCGCCATGACGGCTTACGCCAAGATCGATTAGGTGAAATCAAGTCGTTACTCAAAGAAGAGCTAACCGCACCCGATGATGCAATACCCGACAACCTAGAAACAGCAGAAGGTTATAAAACGCTCATCAAGCTATTGCGTAGCCACCCTAAATCGCACCTCATCTCACCACTTAAGCGCATGAGCGCAACAAGCCACTTGAGTGTTGAAGCCAAGCCTCACAGTAATCAAGGCTATGCGCACTATGCAACGGTGAGTTCACCACTGCGTCGTTATGCTGATCTCTCTAATCATTGGAGCATTGCGCAATTACTTGACGGAAAAACGGCACAAAGCGCGAGCGACAGAGCCGTTGAAAGGCTAAATGAAACACTCGATAACGGACGCAAAGCCGTGCGTGAAATTGAGCAGTGGCTCAAAAGCCAGTACATTAATGAGCTTAAAGGGCAAACCGAACAAGGGCATATTCGCGTCATTACACAACAAGGCTTTGGGGTTAAACTCGATGATACAGGCCTTGAAGGTTTTGTTCAGATACCCAAAGGGATCAGCAAAACATTTGATGCTAAGCGCTTAACACTCAAAGTCGGTGAAACCACTTACCAGCTTGATACCCCTATCGAAATCACTATTATCGAAGGCCAACCCGATAAGCGTCGTGTGCGTTTCGAAACAGAGGCCATCAATCAACTCAAGGCTCAACCCGAAAAAACAGCCGCAGACTAGCCTAAATGGTCCATTTTGGTTCAGCCCCTCGCAATGAGGGGCGACAAAAAGATCAAAAATCGAGCCAAGAGTGTAAAAAATAACCCGAAAGAGTAAAAACACCTCCATTGTTTCTTTTATGCTCAAAGAAACACTGCTACCATTGGAAACATATCTGCAAAAGTCTCTCTGGAAGCTGCTCTAGCGCTCTAGAAAGTGCCTGCACAACTTATTTTGCTTAGCTTTACATTTTTCCTTATTCTTTTATCCCTTATGGTGCATCATGAAAAAAACTCTCTCTGGATTAGTTATTGCCGCTAGCCTTGTCACATCTTCTGCAGTATTTGCCAGCGCTAATGTCACAATAGAGCAAGCCTCAAAAGTTATCGCAGCTTACAAAGAGTTGCGTTACTCGTGTGCCTCAAAAGAGCTCAGTTATGATGAGCGACGCGCCTGTGTAAACAAGCTAAGCAAAGCCAGTGAAGAGTATCGTGAAGCGAAAGATTTCTTAGTAAGCGCTCGCATTTCAGCCAACACATCTGTTCAGTAAGCATTCTACCTCTGCGCTTACATTTAAAACACTTAACATTTTCTATTGAGGGATGAGAGAACGTTAAGTGTTTTTACACCCTTCGTTACAATTTTCGCTACAACTTTTTTCACACACTATTTGACACAAATTATTGGCACCATCTTTCATTGCCTTTGGCTAACATTTCCTGTGATTAGCATTGCCTTTGCAACCCCTACTTTTAGGCTCTAACCGGCATGTCGCTGCTGCATTTTCATCTTCGCCTTTATTCTAGGCTTTTCACTTTTAGGCTTCATAACTTGCGGTAAGGCACCTAATTGGCGCTGTTCGCAGCGAACATGTTTTTATTGTATTATGTGCGCCGCATTATCTGTTCGAGTTACACCGCAACGCTAGCGAATCCATTCGTTATGCTAAAACGCTCAGTGATCACATGCATAGCTTGGTTCATTGAAATCAACGTTAGCGCATTGGTAGGCTACCCTGTTCATATAGAGCAGCCATTATTGGATGAAGTACTGAGACAAGGCTTGCAACTAGACGATAAGTCGCTACGACACAATACTCTTTCCCTATTCAGAAGGTAATCTGCCCCATGTACGTTTACGACGAACATGACAAAAAACTTATTCTCGAACGTGTTGCGCAATTTCGCCGCCAAACACAACGCTACCTAGAAGGCAATTTGCCCGAAGAGCATTTTTTGCCCTTACGCCTACAAAATGGTCTTTATGTACAACGGCTTGCGCCAATGTTACGTATTGCCGTACCTTACGGCTTACTCAACAGCAAACAATTGCGCAAACTCGCTCATGTGACACGCCATTATGATAAGGGCTATATTCACGTCACAACGCGCCAAAACTTCCAGCTGAACTGGCCACAATTAGAAGATGTGCCGGATATTCTCGAAGAACTGGCTGAAGTTGATATGCATGCCGTGCAAACAAGTGGTAATTGCATTCGCAATACTACAACAGACCACTTTGCTGGCATTGCACCCGATGAGCTGATCGACCCTCGCCCGTATTGCGAAATCGTGCGTCAGTGGTCAACCTTCCACCCTGAATATGCTTTTTTACCACGTAAGTTTAAAATCGCTATTTCAGGCTCAGTAGAAGATCGTGCCGCGATTCGCTTTCACGATATTGGCCTGCAAATTGTGACTAACGATGATGGCGATATTGGCTTTACAGTCATGGTTGGTGGTGGCTTGGGTCGCACGCCGGTTATAGGCAAAGTCATCCGTGATTTTTTACCCGAGCATGATTTACTGACCTATCTCGAAGCCATCTTGCGCGTTTACAATCTCAATGGTCGACGCGATAACAAATACAAAGCGCGCATTAAGATTCTCGTTAATGCAATGGGGCCTGAAAAGTTTGCTGAAGCGGTTGAAGAAACGTGGAAATCATTGCAAGACAGCCCAACACGCTTGACAGACAAAGAAATCAAACGTGCCAAAAGCTTTTTCACTGAGCCTGACTATGCCACGCTTGATGACACAGCCGAAATGGCTGAAATCAATGCATTACGTGCGGACAACCCCGCGTTTGCACAGTGGCTAACGCAAAATGTGCATGCTCATCGCGTACCGGGCTATCGCGCCATCACTCTATCGCTCAAGCCCACGGGTATTGCACCGGGTGACCTAACCGATACACAGCTCGACGTCATCGCCGATCTAGCAGACCATTACTCGTTAGGTGAAATTCGTACAACGCACTTGCAGAACATGGTGCTAGGCGATGTACGTGCAAACACCTTATTTGAGTTATGGGAAAAGCTCGTTGCAAACGGTTTTGCAACGGCCAACGTCGGCACATTGACCGATATGATTTGCTGCCCCGGTGGAGACTATTGCTCACTGGCCAATGCCAAATCGATCCCTATCGCCAAAGATATTCAGCAAACCTTTGACAGCCTTGATTATCTGTATGACTTAGGGCCAATCGATCTCAATATATCGGGCTGCATGAACGCTTGCGGTCACCACCATATTGGTCATATTGGTATTTTAGGTGTGGATAAAAAAGGGAAAGAGTTCTACCAAGTGCAGCTAGGCGGCAACGCTAAAAATGATGCCGCATTAGGTAAAGTGCTTGGCCCTGCCTTCACGCCCGATCAAGTAACACACGTACTCAAAACGATTTTAGATACGTATGTTGAAAAGCGTGAACCAGAAGAAAGCTTTTTAGATGCTTACACTCGTTTAGGCCTTCCCGTTTTTAAGGAGCGCGTATATGCCAAAGCTAATTAAAAATGGTGTTGCTGAAGACTACACTTGGCAAGTACTAGAAGACAGTAGCACAGATGTAAACCT
>CALIUX010000172.1 GCA_938048505.1 uncultured Pseudomonadales bacterium | reverse complement strand
GTTGAAATACTACTTACTGACGGTGTAGGTTCAGGCTCTTCTGATCGACTATTTGAACTATTCACCGAAGAGCTAATACTTGGCGCACCTAAACTAAGACTGCTACTGCTTACGGCGCTAATTAGTGAGCTAATTTGAATTGAACTGCTTTCATCAGTATTCGGGGGGCTCGACTGAAGAGAAGCAATATCATTAACCCAAGCCAAAATAGTTTCATAATGCTCTCTAGTATATGGCTCAGGAGCATTATCATTGGGCAAAGGCATATTAAACCTCGCAGTAGACCCATGGTATGTCATCCGACTCAACAAACGAGATTGAGTGGGCTCAGCAATATTAATATAACCACTTCGCAACCAAGCTTCATCCGTGTCATAACTTGACCAAGCGGCATGAATATTCATATGGCAGCTTGTACATTGCTCTTCAATAAGTTGTATGGCTCCTTTTTGAGGTGCTACCGATGATGAGCTTTGAATGGACAGGCTTGCGGCTTCCGACCGAGGAAGTGCCTCACTCTCAGATTCGGAGCTAATACTACTGAGATTGGACAAGCTCGTTTCAGCGCTGTTCGAACTCACGACACTCACAGCTGAACTGGATGGTAATGACTCTAATGAAGACTCTTCTTGCTCTTCATCGCTACCACACCCGATCAGTGTTACCGTGATGCCAAGAACAGCGATAAATTGAAATATTTTCTGAGAAACTAGCATGTAAAACTCCAACTAATAAACATGCAGACAAAATGGACAAGATGATCGCGCAGCCTGCTTTTACATGACAAAAAAACCGACATATTCAACAGTAGCATAAGTAACCGACCCTCAATATAGCGATTAGTTTACAATCTGTACAAATGTGACAAAAATCTGCGACCTAGAGTGTTAGCACCTTTAAAAACGCTATATAAAGACACTAAAAATTTCTTTTAGACACCTAGAGTAGCTGTAATCATATTCCACTCACTCAGGTGAAGCTGCCTTGATTCTAGATGACCTTTTCATTTAACCCTCTCTGTTACGAGCAAAGGTTCAGGTTACGGACAGAGTGTTGTATTGACTCGACACATAAAGCTCTCGATACTGCGGATCAAACATACTTATACCTCCCTTTTCCTTCCACTTCTCCCTTTTGGTATACCCTACTCTTTTATGGCTCAAAATCCTATACGAAATGACCTTTTTTTCATCTTGGTTTTTGCAATCATCATATGGCTTGGTTTTGCTGCATTCGCAAGAGAGGCAATATTAACTGCATTAAGCGCAGAAACACGCCTAATTGCTGGCGTAATGGCAATAGGGTCTTTTGTAGCAGGGGCAACCTGCCTAGGAGGTGGAGCTGTTGCCTTTCCTGCTTTAACAAAGCTAATGGGAATAGACCCCTTTACTGCAAAATCATTTTCCCTCGCGATTCAAAGCGCAGGCATGACATCTGCCTCGATATTTATCCTAACTTTTGTCAGGCAATTGCCCTGGCGGTTTATGAGCATTTTTGCAGTTAATAGTTTAGTTGGCTTAAGCATCAGTTTGATTTGGCTCGATAAAATACTTGCACCTCATGATATCCGTATTGTGTTTACGCTCTTTTGCCTAAGTTTCTTATGCATTTTCATTTTGGCCAATCAGCGGGATGCATTAATTCACGAGCGGATTGCAACGCATACATTCAGCAGCCAAATGGCTATTGCAGGGTTTGGCCTTTTAGGCGGGCTTGCATCCGGCCTACTGGGCTCTGGCGCAGATCTACTCGCCTTTTGCGCACTGGCGCTCTACTTTAGGTTAACAATCCGTATTGCAACGCAAGTTAGCGTCTTAATGATGACGGTTAATTCACTGTATGGTGTATTTCTGCAAGTGCTCATTTTGGATAATCAACCCGCCATGACCTCACAACTGTGGTTTGCAGCCGCCCCTGTTGTGATTATTGGTGCACCCGTTGGCGCTCTCGTCTGTCGATATCTTTCGCAAAAGATATTATTTTTGATTGTGGTGGGTCTAGTCAGCATCGAGGTGCTCACAACACTTTGGCTCATTCCTATTGAGATAGGCAAGATTAAATACTATGCCATGCTGTTTTTTCTTGCATTGGTAGGCTTATTCCTTAGCCACTGGTTCCATCATAATAATGAATAGTCAAAATACTACGGTGAAACATCGATATAGCGAGCAACTTTTTTGAGGTAGCTTAAGAGAGCCTTATAAAAAGCTCGGCCGCAAGCGACCGAGCTTTAAAAGAGCTTTCTTGCGTTAACCACCTTGAATCAGCTGCTCGTTATATCGACCAAAAACACAAATGACTTAAAAACTCATACGGCCACCAATGGCAAAGGTAGTCTGATCGCCACCGAGCGTGATATCGCCCGTAGCAGCGAATTGACCGTTAAACCAATAAGCACTGCCGATATTAAAAAACAGATCATTATCATATAGTGTGGAGTACTCTAGCTCAGCATAACCTTCAATACCGGGTGCAACGTAACCACGTACGCCCCCCGCTATAGCAAGACCGCTATCGCTTTCGCCTCGATCAACCGAGACATCTTGGAAGCTCAAAGCGCCATAAACATGTGACGTTTCACCCCAGCCCACACGGTAACCAGCGCCCAGCTTAAAAGACGAAGAACCACAATTATCGCCACTTACATCACCAAAAGAACCGCGTAGGAAAATGGCACCGTCTAAATCATATGATCCATCAATCAACAACCCATCTTGATCACAATCAAAATCATCTAGGTCTTGATTAACGTACTTCAAGCCCGCAAACGTATAGGTTGGGCGTACTTTTTCAGCTGTTGCCGGAAGCGCTAATGAAGCTACTAAAAGCGCAGCGAATGATGTTAAAAGCTGTTTTTTCATAACAAATCCACCAATGTTGAATAACATAAGTTATTTAAATGTACTGCTTCTATTGTTATTAAGAGAGCTAGTCATTAAACGAGTAACAATTTAGAACAGCTTACGGCCTTTTTGAGCCGCGATGCGCATACGCAAGGCATTTAGCTTAATAAAGCCTTCTGCATCTTTTTGATCATATGCACCAGCATCATCTTCAAACGTCGCAATTCTTTCATCAAATAAGCTTTGCTCCGAGCGACGACCAACTGCACTAACGCTACCTTTATAAAGCTTAACGCGCACATCACCATTAACATATTGCTGAGACTCATCGATCGCTTTTTGCAACATGACACGCTCAGGGCTCCACCAGTACCCATTGTAAATAAGCTCAGCATATTTTGGCATTAGGCTGTCTTTTAGGTGAGCTACTTCACGATCTAATGTGATGGATTCAATCGCACGATGTGCTTTTAGCATAATAGTGCCGGCTGGTGTTTCATAACAGCCGCGTGATTTCATACCCACATAGCGGTTTTCAACAATATCCAATCGTCCAATGCCATGCTGGCCACCTAACGTATTGAGTGTCTCCATAACCGTTGCAGGGCTCATCTCTTGACCGTCAATCGCGACAATATCACCTCGCTTAAATGTCAGTTCAAGGTACTGCGGAGCATCAGGAGCGGCTTCTGGCGCAACACTCCAGCGCCACATATCTTCCTCTGCTTCAGCCCAAGGGTCTTCCAAGATGCCGCCTTCATAAGAAATATGGAGTAAGTTTGCATCCATAGAATAAGGCGATTTTTTCTTCTTGTTAAAATCAACCGGGATATCATGCTTGGCACAATAAGTCATTAACGTTTCACGGCTACTCAGATCCCACTCGCGCCAAGGAGCAATCACTTGTACACCAGGCTTAAGTGCATAAGCACCTAACTCAAAGCGAATTTGATCATTCCCTTTACCT
>CALIUX010000171.1 GCA_938048505.1 uncultured Pseudomonadales bacterium | reverse complement strand
TTTTAAATAATGCGTATTAGGTTGTAAGCCAGATGCTTGCAAACAGCGCTCTAATTGCATTTCGCCCCAGTTGCCCGTAACTTTTTTGTTTCCTTTTAACGCTTGGCTAAGGCTTTGTGCTTCTTGCGACATTTTTTGATTCAGTGCGCGCAAATGATCTAATTCAGTACTTAAGCTAGCATGTGATGTAATGTTGTTGCTTTGAAATTGCTGAACTTGCTGGCTGAAGCCTTTGATTTGCATTTGAAACGGTTCTAAAAGCAAACGCATAGAGTGTTCTTGGGATTTAGAAAAGTCCTCACGGTTATGATGAAGGGCTTTTTGAGCGAGTTTTTCAAAGTCTTCATGTAACTGTTTACGCTGCTGCTGAATGTCTATGAGCTGTGACTGATGGAAACGTTCGCGCTCTTTGAGCGCAGTTTGCAATTGTGCGGCGAGTGTACTTTTTGACTCTAACTGAGCTTGCGTATGGGTGAGTTGGCTTGCGTATTCATTGGCCTGTAGTGTGAGGGCATCGCTGAGTGTGCGGTACTCTATCATTTGCTCGGTGAGCACTTCATGCTCTGTTTTAAGCTTATTCAAGGCATTATTACGCATGATGAATGCAATAATACTGAGTAAGCTAATCAATGCGCCAACGCTCGTAAAAAGTATCAGCAGGTGTTGTTCTGTGAGTTCAAACAAAAGTGGCTTACCGTAAAATGTTAATATTCTATTATGCGCTTTTCATAGGGGCTTGCAAATTCACATTGTGATTGACTATCGTATTCTTGGCATCTAGCCTTGATAAGAATGACCCATGACTTTAGCGTGACTGACTAACACTTATTGAAAGGAAGAGAAAGTTTTCCATGCAGCCATTAAATCTCATTGAAACACGTATTATTGGATGTCTTGTTGAAAAAGCAGCTACTACACCTGATCAGTATCCACTATCGCTCAATAGCCTGACTTCAGCCTGTAATCAAAAAAGTAATCGTGACCCAGTATTAGCACTAGAAGAATCAGAGGTGCAAGAAGCAATTGATCATTTGGCGTCATTGAATTTAGTGGCTGAGGTGCGCTTTGGTGGCCGAGTGCCTAAGTATCAGCACCGCTTTGGAACCAGTGAGTTTGCTGAAGTACATTATAATGAGCGTCAGCTTGCCATTTTGAGTATTTTATTTTTAAGAGGGGCGCAAACGGCAGGTGAGTTGCGCACGCGCTCTGCACGTCTTACAAGCTTCAAAGATATTGAGCATGTTGAAAGCATTCTGGAAAGCTTAGCCGATACAGAGCGTACGCCTGTTGTGATGAAGTTGCCCCGTGAGCCGGGTAAACGCGAGCAGCGTTGGGTGCATTTGTTCAGTGGTGAGCCGGATATTGAGCACTTATCACAGCCAACAACATCTGCCGATCTACATGAAGAGGAGCGAGAGTCTAATAAAACATTAGCGCATCGTGTAGACAGTTTAGAGTTGGAAGTAACCAGCTTGCGTGCAGAATTGCAAACGCTAAAAGACGTTCTAGATGATCTCTTAAATTAACTAACCAGCAAGGCTAATAACTAACCAACAAAGCTAAGCGGCTTTTCAATTTAAGGCTTTACGCGCCTTTTTCATCATAGCCCCTTAAAAGATGCTCCCACTGTGGTTCAGTAAAATAAAACGGTGTGGAGTGGGCTTTTTCCCTTAATTCTTTTTCTTTGTTAAAAGAGCGGTACAGGCGCCCCATATTTTGTGATTGCCAGCTTTCTGCTGGTGCTTGTAAAGCTGCTCGATCAAAGTCAATTAGCCAGACTTTCTCTTGCGCATCTAGCATAATATTGTGGCAATTAAGATCGGCGTGGTATACGCCATGCTCATGAAACTGGGCAATCGTGCTGCCGATGCGCCGCCAAACATCTACGCCAATTGGGCGCTGACGTAATATTTCGTACAAGTCTTTTGCATTAGCAATTTTTTGCATCAAAATATCTGCACGATAATAGCAGCCTTTCCTTATGACTCGCCCTGCAACCGGTACTGGAGCAGGTAGCTTCCAATCTTGCATTTTTTCTAAGATATCGAGCTCTTGATAAACGCGAGTATTATGTCTGCCTGTATACCAGTAGTGGTCTCGTAAGAGGTGCCGGATCATGCCGCCACGATGGTAGTGGCGTAACGCATAATGCGTATCGGCCTGCATTGTATCTTTTGATGTTTGATCTGAATGGCTTGAAACAGGGCTAGCTGCGTCAGCTTGAATGTTATTGTCTTCTGGTACGTCTTTAACAAAGTAGGTTGCGCTACGGCCACGACTGCTACCAGTAATGGCATTACGTTCTTCCCAATATTGTGAGTCTAGCCAATCCATTTCAATATGATCGGGTGCTGCTGGACACAACAGGAGCTGTATAGAGTCGGAGCGTTTGGCAAAAGAAGGCACGTTTTATCCTAGCAGGTAAAAAGCGATCTGGTACGGCCCCTTGAATAGGAGGCCGTATGATCCAGTTTTCTTATTTTAGTCTACTATTGGCAGCTAAAGGTAAGTTAGGGTTTCTATTTTTACAATATTTTAGCTTTTGGTGCTTTCATTATTGGGGTTGTAGGGTTTGCTCCAGCTAATAATGATGGCGGCCACAATGGCTGAGAAAATAGAACCGATTAGCACACCAATTTTGACATTGGCCAAATATTCTAAACCTTGGTTTTCAAATGCCAGCGTGCCAATAAAGAGGCTCATCGTGAAGCCGATGCCGCATAGCAGGGCAATGGCATAAAATTGCAGCCATGAGGCGCCCTCGGGGAGTTTTGCCCACCCTAATTTTATGGCTATCCAGCATGTGCCAACAATACCCACCTGCTTACCCACAAACAGGCCCGCTGCAATGCCAACAGTAATAGGGTTTAGTAATGATTCAACGGTTATACCGCTGAACGATACACCAGAATTTGCAAAGGCAAAGAGCGGTAGAATGAAAAAGGCTACCCAAGGCTGTAGGCTATGCTCTAAAGAGGGCGCCATGGGCTTGTTATGTTCATTGAGCGTGCTTAATGGAATAAACCATGCGATAGCAAAACCAGCTAATGTGGCATGTACGCCAGACTTCAATACCGATGCCCAAACAATGACGCCAATGATCATGTAAGCACTGATATAGCGGACTTTAAAATGGTTGAGGATGGCTAGGCCACAGAGACCCGTAAAGGCAACTAATAAAGATGTGGTAGACAGCTCACTGGAGTAAAAGAGTGCAATGATCACAATGGCGGCAATGTCATCAAAAATAGCGACTGACAACAAGAATAGCTTTAATGTGATGGGGAGCTTTTTACCAAACAGGCTGAAGACACCTAGGGCAAAGGCAATATCTGTTGCAGAAGGAATAGCCCATCCATTCATACCGACTTCATTGCTATGATTAAACGCGATATAAATTAATGCTGGTACAACCACGCCTGCAGCGGCAGCAATACCGGGTAGGACAATCTGACTGGGGGATGAAAGATGTCCCTCAAAGATCTCTCGCTTTATTTCTAAGCCAACTAATAAAAAGAATAGGGCCATCAGGCCATCATTTACCCAAAGAATTAGCGCTTTATCAATAGAGAAACCACCAAAAGCAACGGTAACAGGTAAGGCTAAAAAGCTATTGTAGAGATCTTGCAGCGAAGTGTTCGCAAATATCATCGCGAGTGTTGCGCAGGCTATAAGTAGTAAGCCACCTGTTGCATCATGCTGTACCATTTGCCTAAAAGAATGATTCATACCGCTCCTATTCTCTTTTTATGTTACGTTTGTTTTGCCGTTTGATTGTTGTGTTTGAGCAGTAGGGTTGCACAAACCGTGTATGCACAATTTGGTCAAGTATCTTAACAGATTTGATGTTACCTGTAATATTTATGGCAGGTAAAAAGTGACTAATCTATGCAAGGTTGATAGTGCAATATTGATAGTGCAGGGTTGAGCGTCGGCCTCGATCAATATTTATACAAAAACTTGCACACTATCTATGTGTTTTTATAAGCAGGCTTATTTTTCGATGCTTATTTTCCAGTGCTTGCTTTTCAATACTTATTTTTCAATATTGAGGTTTAAGGTGAGTCGCTCATCATCACAGTAAGCCTTAAGTGTGTCGCCTTTGTTTACTGCGCCAACGCCAGCAGGTGTGCCGGTAAGAATAATATCGCCATAATCCAGTTGAGTAGAGCGCATTACCTCCGTTATTAGCTGAGGTATAGGCCATATCATTTGAGTAATATTGCCTTTTTGCACACACTGCTCATTATGGGTAAGTGTAAAGTCGCCGAGTGCTTCAATTTCATTCCAATTCATTGCAATTAAATCTGAACACGGGGCCGAATAATCAAACCCTTTGGCTGTATCCCATGGACGCCCCCCTTTTTTTGACTCTGCTTGGGTATCACGGCAGGTCATATCCAGCGCTAGCCCACAGCCTAATATGGCTTGTTCTGGTGCATCTTCGTTTGGTTTGTGTCCTATAGCGATGGCAAGTTCTAATTCATGATGAATATTTTGGCTATAGTGCGGTAGTTGAAAGGGTGATTCGCCTGCAGCATAGGTTGTTCCATGTATACCGGCAGGTAAAAGGGCAGTAATGGGTTTATAAAAAAAGAAAGGGGGGGCTTCATTAGGAGCATGCCCCATTTCTTTGGCATGCTCTTCATAGTTGCGCCCTATACAGATAATACGCCTGACGGCATAAGGCTCGATTGATTCAGCGGAGGAGCCGCTAATTAGCGGTAGCGTACTAAAGTGAGATTGATGCGACATAGGTATAACCAAAGCGTTAAGAGTGGCTGTTGAAGATACCTATATTATCAGAGCACTTTTTATTTGGGGTGGTTACCACGTTATTTGAGACAGTTATTATTGACCATTTCGTTTTAATGCGGCAACGGTCATATCGAGTGTGAGTAGTTGCGGTAAAACCTCTGCAGGTTTACTGAGGTCAGCGGGGTAAACAAGATAAAGTGGTACACCGCTGCGCTTAAATTCATTTAATACGGCGGTGATTCTAGGATCTTCATTTGTCCAATCCCCTTTGACTTTAGCGTAGTTGTATTGTTTGGCTACTTCATTGAATTTATCGCGATTAATGGCAATCGCTTCGTTTGCTTTGCATGTTAGGCACCAGTCGGCAGTAAAGTCGACAAACACCGGTTGACCATTTTCACGAAGCTCCTGAACTGCTGTGGGTGTGAACGCTACCCATGAATCATCTTTTTGGCCAAAACTTTTACCTTGATAAGCGATATAAACGGCTGCTGCTAGAGCAGCATACGCGCTGAATGTGACGAGCCATTTGCCCCAATTTGCTTTGGGCTTATGCTGTAGCGCCCAAATAGCGTATGCAATAGCGATTGCACCGATGACCAAAAAGAGTACACCGGTCATACCGACTTGGTTACCAAAAACGTACAGTAACCATGCTGCGGTGATATACATGGGGAAAGCAAGGAACTGTTTAAGTGTTTCCATCCAGCTACCTGGGGCAGGCAGTGCTTTAGCTAATGCTGGGCTGTAGCTGAGCGCTAAAAAGGGGAGTGCCAGACCAAAACCCAGCGCAATGAAAATAATCAAAGCAATTGCTGGGGGCTGTGTTAAAGCAAAGCCAAGCGGGGCGGCCATCATGGGGCCTGTACAAGGGCTAGCAACAACGGCGGCTAAGACACCCGTAAAAAACGAGCTTTGCAAACCGTTACCTTGAGTCAGTTTTTGACCCGCACCCATCAGCCCTGTTCCAAAATGCACAAATCCAGATAAGCTGAGTCCCATTACAACAAATAAGTACATCACCGAGGCAACAAATACAGGTGATTGCAACTGAAAGCCCCAGCCCGCAGCGGTGCCAGCCGAACGCAATACCAAGATAAATAACGCTACGACAATAAAGGATAAAACAACACCTAATGTGTAGGCCCAACCGTGCGCTTTATGGCTATGGTGGCCTTCTGCATGGCTCGCAAAGCTCAGGGCTTTGAGTGAAAGCACAGGGAATACACACGGCATGAGATTAAGAATAATGCCGCCACCTAAGGCCATCAAAATATAAACTAATAAGGAATAGGTTTTGATGTTTGCTTGAGGCGAGGTGCTGTTAGTTTCGGCGGTATTCTCTGCTACAGCAGCTGTTAGAGTAGCCTTTTGTTTTATGGTCTTTTGGTTGGCTGCCGGTGTAACAGTCGGCGTGGGCGTATAGGTAATGGCGCCACTACTTATATCAACTTGCAGGTATTGTTTTTGAGGCGGGTAGCAAAGGCCGGCATCTGCACAGCCCTGTGAGGCCAGTTCTAATTCGAATTCATTGGGTAAATCAGCGGCATTAGCTTGAATACGTGTTGATTTATAGTAGAGCTCTACTTCTTTCTGAAAGATATCGTCATACTGCCTTTTGCCTTTTTCGTATAACGGTGCAAGCTCTATTTTTGTATCGGGTGTGATGGCAGTGAGCTTGAATTTGCTTTTATAGAGGTAGTAGCTAGGGGCTATATTCCAGTCGATGAACAACTGATCACCTTTTACAGTCGCAGACGCTTTAAAGGCTTCTGTGACGGGTAAAAACTCTTCTTCATCGTCGAACAAAGAAATTTGTGCCCATGCAGAGAGGCTAGAAAGCATCAGAATAAGCATGAGTGATAGGCGTTTACAAACAGTCATAGTGTTCAAATCTTGGTTGTTAATCTCGAATTGGTAGGAGGTGCTCGGCCTACTTAATAGGCAATCAAGCTTTTCTCATCATGTCAGAATAGACTCTCTGGGCGCAAAGCGGTTCCGGTTGAGTCAGAAAAAGAGCTTCTTGATCGCGTTAAATCGTACTTCTGCACTTGGTGCATGCTCTATTCGTGGTTACACTAGCCCCTGAATTTATGGTTGATTGATAACGGTTTGTCTTCGGTCTTAAGCCTATACCCGTAATGAGCTACAGGATAAGTATAAAAGCTTCTAATGAAACACAGAATTGATGTGCCGCAGTACTTAAAAAAGCGTTTATTGAGTGCATTGTTTTTCGTTATGGTGTGTTGTGCATCGAATGTATTCACTGCCCCGCCAGTGGCGGCGCAGTTGAGTACCGCCCCTCCAGCTCTCATAGATAGAGTATTGAATAAAGCGGATCAAGCTCTACGTGATAATCGCTTGACTCGGCCTGCCCATAACAATGCTTTTGATCGCTATTCTGCGATTCTAATGGTCGATAAAAAAAATGCACGCGCACAAGCGGGCTTGGTGGCTGTGCGTGACGCCTATATTAAGATGGCAGATAATGAATTAGCATCGGGCAGTATTCACCACGCGCAAGACTTTTTGAGCGTTTTGAAAGAGCGTTATCCAAGAGATGCAAAAGTTAAACAATTAGCACAGCGTATTTTTCTGCATAAAGCCGCTCCCAATACTCCTAATGTGTCGGTGCAAGACCCTCAACAAACACGCTTTGCTTTAGCTGGGCGTTCGTTAAAAAAACGTGATGCACAAACACTGGCCTTGCTGCAGAGTATTGCAAAGCGTATAGAAGACACTCAAGAGTCGGTATTGATCACTGCTCGTAACGATGCTGAAGGTCGCTGGCTTTATCGTACGCTTAATGCTGCAACGCCTACATTTCGTGTGCGTGGTGATATTCGTATTGGCTCTAAGCCCTCAATCGAATTACTGGCTCCTTTTTAGTTAGTATTTCTTTTAAAAGCACTTTTTTCAGTATGAGCTTTTTATATTAAAGTGCCTTCTAGATAGAGACTGCTGAAAAATCATCATTTAACCCTGTATAGGTTATGCATTCAAACAAACTGTCTTGAAGACAAGGTCGTTACTTATGCCTTTAGAAAAAGTCTCACATACACTGCAAACATGGCGGCTTAAGTCGGTGGGCTTTGTACAAAATATCTCTCAGGATATGAGCGATGGCCGCCCTCAACTTAAAGTGCTGATGGTGGTTTGTTTGCTTGTTTTTTTGGTGTTAGTGGTTTGGGGGTGGGTAAAAAGCCAGGAACCTGAGCTGTTTGATGTGAAGGCGAGTGCGCTGCAATATGTATCGACTGAGCAGGCTGAAATCAAAGGTGTTGCGACGACTGCCGCATTACTGGGTGTAATGGATGAGATGCTAAATGGCTATGTATCGAATGATGTTTTTCCGCCGGGTGTTTGGCTGGATAACCGTGCCAATTGGGAATATGGTGTATTGGTTCAAGTACGTGACTTGAGTAAAGCACTGCGCGAGGTCTATAGCCGCTCACAATCGCAGTCGGTAGAAGATAAGGCTTTGCAGTCGGCCGACCCGCGTTTTAATTTTGATAATGCCAGTTGGATGTTGCCTAATACCGAAACAGAATACCGCCAAGGTATGGCTGATATCGAAGATTATCTCAAGCGCTTGGTGAGTAGTGATGCACATGCCGCACAATTCTATGCGCGTGCGGACAATTTACGCTACTGGTTAGGTGCAGTTGAGTCCCGACTTGGAAGCTTATCTCAACGTCTGAGCGCAAGTGTTGGTCAGCGCCGCTTAAATACTGATTTAGCAGGCGAAGCGGCCGCTTCACAATCAACATCGGCACCGCAAGAGCTCAATATAAAAACACCTTGGTTAGAAGTGGATGATGTTTTTTATGAAGCGAGAGGCACCGCATGGGCGCTGATTCATATTTTACGAGCAGTTGAGCAAGATTTTGCAGATGTACTCGATAAGAAAAATGCCCGAGTCAGCTTACAGCAGATTATTCGTGAGCTTGAGGCAACGCAAGATATGGTTTTTAGCCCCGTTATTTTAAATGGGAGCGGCTTTGGGATCTTAGCGAATCATTCTTTAGTCATGGGAGGTTATATTGCCCGTGCGAATGCTGCGATCATTAATCTGCGAGAGTTAATGCAGAAGGGATAGCAAAGCTGCTTGTTAAATGCTCTGAGCAATTAAAAGAAGTACGACAAAAGAAAAGAGCTAAACAAAGCCGATGCAGTGCATGTTGATAGATAAATAT
>CALIUX010000170.1 GCA_938048505.1 uncultured Pseudomonadales bacterium | reverse complement strand
GCCGCTTTTTCAAACTCAAGGTCATGAGATGCTGCGGCCATTTCGGCAACCAACTCTTGATGCAAAAGCTCGCTGCGCCCTTCTAAAAATAATTTTGTATGGCGAACATCATGCGCATATTCATCTGCATTAATGGCTTTCACACAAGGCCCTGTGCAGCGGTTAATTTGATATTGTAAACAAGGCCTAGAGCGATTATTAAAGACGCTATCTTCGCATTGCCGAACACGAAATGTTTTTTGCAAAAAAGCCAAACTCTCACGGACGGCACCCGTATTAGGGAAAGGGCCAAAATACTGGCCCTTTTTCTTTTTTGCACCACGGTGCAACGCAATACGAGGGTATTCACCGTCAGATAAGAAGATATACGGGTACGATTTATCATCCCGCATTAAAATATTGTAAGGAGGGCGCTGCGCTTTAATCAGGTTTTGCTCAAGCACCAACGCTTCTGCTTCACTGGGTGCAACGGTAATTTCGATCTGGCGAATACGCTGAACTAACGCAACCGTTTTAGGCGCATGATTGGCTGATTTATGAAAATAGCTCGAAACGCGATTTTTGAGGTTTTTTGCTTTGCCAACATACAATATTTTGCCGGACTGGTCATACATTTGATAAACGCCGGGCTGCGTTGTGAGGTTTTTTAAAAAAACTTTATGGTCGAACTCACCCGACATAAGACTGCTTACACCTTACTACTAAACAAAATTCACTAGACAAAATGGCTATAGAAAAAATTCAACAAAAAAGCCACTTAAAAAATACGATTAAACCTAACACCAGCAATAAACAATTCAAAACGTTAGCAAAGATCTATTCGTGAATAAAACTTGATGCGCTACTGTGTACCAAATGTTTCAATATCTAATATTTTATGTTTAATTGCGAGCACCGTTAATTCAACATCACTGTGAATAGCGAGCTTTTCAAAAATGCGGTAACGATAGCTGTTAATTGTTTTAGGACTCACATTAAACGCATCAGCAATGGTTTGTACTTTTTTACCATTGGCAATCATAATTGCCGTCTGCAATTCACGCTCAGATAATTGCTCAAAAGGCGATTGATTAGCAGAGCCATTAAAGTTACGCAAGGCAACTTGCTGAGCAATGCTATTGGCCATATACAACTGGCCACTCATCACTTTATGCACGGCATCAATAATTTCATCAAAGCTTACACCTTTTGTAACATACCCACTGGCGCCCGCTTTCATTAAGCGCTCAGGGAACATATCATCGGTCAAGGAGGTTACCGCAATGATTTTGACATCGGGCTTATACGTTAGAATTTTACGTGTTGCTTCTAGCCCACCAAAGCCTGGCATACGCACATCCATCAATATCACATCAATGGGCAGAGTTCGAGCCAGCGTTACCGCTTCTTCACCTGTTTTTGCCTCGGCAACGACGTCAAATCCACTAACATCTTCAAGCATGCGCACTATCCCCATGCGCACTAAATCATGATCGTCTGCGACGAGTATTTTAGTCACAACATAAGCCTATTTAAGATAATTATTATTGAATAAGGCTGGGGAGCCTTAGCTTAAGTAATCCTCAATGTAACACCACCAACCCAAGCTGCCTAGCCATAATCAAAAGGGCTGAGAGCAAAGTGCTTAATCATCGAGCAAGAGGCACATCAAATGAACAAATGTTGATTGACGCGCCAGGCAATGGCAGGTAGCGGCAGGTTTTGCACCTTTATTTGGGGCGTGAGTCCACCCTTATTTAGCCCGGCGTACATCAACACGCACGATAAGCCGCTTGTAGCTGATGCCAGAGCTTGCTCAGCCCCTGCCAGATTGGCCTACCTTGATAAAGGCAGATTGCGAGTAAAACAAGCAATACACCATAAAAGGAACGCTGAGAAAGGGATTCTCCTTCAACAAGCCAACCTAAAATCAATGCCAAAATGGGTGCAAGCAATGGGATAAAGGCCACCAAGACAACCGAGCAACGCTGCAAAACATAAAAAAACAACGTATGGCCGACCAAAGAAGCAACAATCACTAAATAAGTTATCCCAGCAATGGATTTATGTGATGCTTCAAGAGCCCAGAACTGCGCAACAGATTCAGCATTACCCAAAAGAGTGATACCTATAATGGTCATGATAAAAAAAGGCGCAGACATCAAAGAGGCTCCAACACCTTGACGAAACGGCTGCATCACCGGCAAACGCTTAATCAAGACCGCGCTCAATGCCCAAATTGACGTTGCCAGCACCATAACCAATACTGCCAATGCGCTAGAAAAACCGATGGCAAGTTGATCAATATTCACAATCACCAAGCCACAAAAGGCCAGAATAAGGGCACTCACTTTAACAAGATTGAGGCGATTATCTTTTAACATCCAATGCGAAAAAATACCCACCCAAAAAGGAAAACACCCAAAAATCACACTCATCAAACCAGAGGGTAATTGCGTAGCAGCCCAGTAAGCCAAAACCATTGAGGGGAAGAAACTCAGGCTTCCCACTGCAAAATTAAAAACATCTGAGCGGTTTTGAATTAAACGCACACCAGCCATCTTAAGCAGTAAAAAACCACAGGCACCCGCAATAGCCATACGTAAACTAATGGCCATAACAAAGTGCATGCCATCAATACTCCACTGAATAGCCAGCGGTGTTGTAGACCATGTCAGAACAACACCAATATAAGCCAATACAATACTCATCATACATCTCCTTGACCGCCCCGTGTGCGCCCCTCTAAAACAAAAAAGGCCGCAGGTTTTACGCTGCGGCCTTTTTTTTAAAATAAATTCTAAAATTTAAGTGCGCAGCGGTCAGGCGGTGCCCAACGATGGCGAGGCAGGTAGGCCGCCACGGTAATAGCAATCACAGCCATTGCAATAGCGGTTGCACAGACAGCTTGTTTTACGGCCTTTTTGGCAGCACGAATAAATATAACGAGCACCATCATCTTCATCACAGCAATAACCCAAAAGCAGGCATTTTGAACCGCATGCTTTTTAGCAATCTGTTTCTTAGCCATACTTTGACTAAGCAATCGAGCCAAACGAAGTAATCTCGCAGAGCCGATAAATAATGATGAAGTTGAAGCCATAATAAAAATTACAGTAGTCAGTTTATAATTTGCCACACAAGCTGGCGGGAAGCGTTACTGCCAAGCAGTTTTTGCACACTTTTGATGTTAACATTCTGTTGCTATAGAGAGTGTGAGGCAAAGTGATATTGTGGTCAACAGCATGATGAAAATATTTTTAGTCGGTGGTGCAGTAAGAGATAAATTACTGAATTACCCCGTGTATGAACAAGATTGGGTTGTTGTGGGCGCAACACCTAAAACAATGATAGCGCAGGGGTTTGAGCAAGTTGGTAAAGACTTCCCCGTTTTTTTACACCCTAAAACAAAAGATGAGTATGCATTGGCCCGCACAGAGCGCAAAACCGCGCCAGGGTATACGGGGTTTGCATTTCATGCTGATGAAACGGTCACCCTCGAAGACGATTTAAAACGCCGAGACCTCACAATTAATGCAATTGCAGAAAGTGCAGAAGGTGAACTCATCGATCCTTACAATGGCCAAGCGGATATTCAAAAGCGCTTACTCCGGCATGTCTCCGAGGCCTTCAGTGAAGACCCCGTGCGTATTTTGCGTATTGCACGCTTTTCTGCACGCTACCATCATCTTGGATTCCACATCGCCGATGAGACCCAATCACTCATGCAGTCGATGGTCGAAAAGGGTGAGGTCGATGCACTAGTGTCTGAGCGCATCTGGAAAGAGACATCACGCGCATTAGGTGAAAAAACGCCGCATATATTTTTTACAGTGCTACGTGACTGTGGCGCACTGGCTCGGATTATGCCGGAGCTCGATGCCTTATTTGGTATTCCTCAGCCAGAAAAACATCATCCAGAAATCGATACCGGCGTACACAGTTTGATGGCTCTGGAGCAAGCCGCTGCGATGAGCGACGATATTGCCGTACGCTTTGCTTCACTCATCCATGATCTCGGCAAGGCGGATACCCCCAAAACAGCATGGCCTTCGCACCATGGACATGAAAAATCAGGGGTATCGCATATCACACGCCTCTGCCAAAAAATAGGCAGCCCTAATGCCTTTAAGCGCCTTGCCAAAGTGGTTTGCGAATTTCATACGCATTGCCATCGCGCTTTAGAATTAAATCCTAAAACCCTAAACAATCTATTTGCATCACTTGGTGCGTATAAGAACCCTCATCTTTTTGAGCAGTTTTTATTGTGCTG
>CALIUX010000169.1 GCA_938048505.1 uncultured Pseudomonadales bacterium | reverse complement strand
GATAATCGAAAATGCGTTTGAGTATGAGCAAGCCTTAATTCCGCAGGCTCAGGCAGCGCATCTGCCCCCAGATATATTGACGGCAAGGAGTCACTTTGCCATTCATCGAGATAACCATCTAACACGCTATGGTTTAATGGTGCCAACCACAAAGAAGGGGCTGCATAAGCTCTTTCTTGCAAGCGCTGCATGGTTGCCTGATTACGCTGCAATAAGCGGGCGAGACTACGGCCATGCTCTTTTTGATTTTCAATGCGCATATCCCGCAAAGAAGCATCTTGCTGAGCAAGGTGTTTTAACGCGAGCCACGGCAGCACGAGTGTAAGAAGGCCGAGCAAGACCAACTGGCGTTTGAGTGTCATAACCCATAGCACTCAATATAAAATGTAACGATTGCATTCGCTTCGAATGCGTAGGTTGTATTTTTAGACGGTACGCCCATCAAATACTCCACCTATACCCCATTCCATAAGCTGTCTGAATACAATTAAAGCTATCATCAATGGCCTTAAATTTTTTACGGATACGCTTAATATGAGAGGTGATTGTATTGTCATCTAGCACAACGTTAGCCGCATCCATTAATTGCTGACGATTTTTAACGTGGCCGGGATGCTGCGCCAACGCTTGCACAATCCAATATTCCGTTACGGTCAAATCCAATAGCTCCCCCTGCCAGCGCGCCTGTAGCGACTGCTGATCGATGGTGAGATGGCCTCGCTCTAAGTGCTCTCTTTGAACCGGCGTGGCTAATGCATCCACACGCCGAAAGAGTGCTGTAATGCGTGCCAACATATGCACCTGACTAATATCTTTTGTAAGGTAATCATCTGCCCCTAAGCGTAGACCCAGTATACGGTCCATTTCATCATCTCGCGCAGTCAGGAACATAAGTGGTAACTGAGGCGCTTTCGCTCGGAGATCACGGCACAAATCAAACCCGCCTTCTGGCTCATCTCCTAAACCAATATCGATAATGGCTAAATCCGGTAATCTCGACTCAAATGCAGTCATGGCACTTGCACGATCAGCATAGTGCACTACATCGTATCCCTGCCTTCCTAGTGCCTCTTTATAATTTTGCGCAATCGCCAGCTCATCTTCAATAATCGCAATGCGTTTGGGCATGCTCAACCACCTTATGTTTTATTCTTTGCACTTTTTATTTTTTGTACTTTTGATTCTTTATGCTTTTGTATTGAGACATCATCATACTCATGTCCCTTGCTAGCACAACATATCATCCTGCCCGCAGGCATCACCTCATAAAAACAGCATTGACACCGCCATCATCACAACCCTTACACTAAGCAATTTTGACTCCATCCCATGCATTGACTAGAGTAGCGCCCCAAAAGCGGTTTCGCTAAAACAATCATGACGTATTTCAAACACCAGAGAGGTTTTTATGTTCCCTTATGTTGTAGCTGATATTGGCGGCACAAACTCTCGTTTTGCTTTAGCAACAGGTAAGCAAAGTGACGGGCTCTACACCCTTGAACACATCAGCATACTCAAAGGCAAAGACCATAAGACATTTGAGAGTGCGCTTGGCACCTACCTAGAAAGTATTCAAGGCATCAAACCCACCGCAATCTGCGTGGCGATTGCGGGGCCAGTTATTGGTGATGAAGTTAAAATGACCAATTTACCTTGGCGCTTTTCCTGTCAAGAAGTGGCTAAAAAGTTTGGCGTACAGGCACTGGTTGCGATGAATGATTTTGCCGCCGTTGCGGCAGGCATTCCCCTCATGACACCCGAGCACTTAGTGACCTTTAAAGCGGGCAATGCATTAGACGGTAACAAAGCTGTCTTTGGCCCCGGTACTGGATTAGGTGTTGCAGGCGTGATTCGCCACAATAACACTTGGCTACCCAACTCATGCGAAGGCGGCCATGTGAATTTGGCACCTCGCACTGCCCAAGAAGCCGAAATCATCAAAGCCGCCATGGATGACTTAGGGCATGTATCCGGTGAAACACTGATTTCTGGGCCAGGGCTTGTTAACCTATACAGGGCCATTTGTAGAGTTGAAGGCCAAAAAGCAAATGACTACATTCCCGCCGACATTTCCCAAAAGGCAGTGAGCGGCTCTGATGCAACATGCATCAAAACATTAGAAACTTTTTGCAGCTTTTTAGGGAGTTTTGCCGGCAATCTCGCTCTGACTTATGGTGCTACAGGCGGTATTTATATGGCTGGCGGCGTTTTGCCTCATTTTAAAGATTTTGTTATCAATAGCAGCTTTAGCGAAGCCTTTACTCAAAAAGGGCCAATGAGTCACTACGTAAAAGATATACCTGCATACCTTGTTACGCACAAAGAGCTGGCCTTTAATGGTGCAGCAGCTTGGTTAGAGCAGCAGCTTAGTGAGTAATTGCCAACACTGCTAAGATATTCGGGCTTTGAATCGCATCATGCTTGAAGTACCTCACAAATGGATTGTATCTGTGTGTACTTCAGGCTTATGAACTGAGACTACTGCGCTTTTTTCATTAAAAAAGGTGTATCGCCCACTAAAAAGCTAATCACATCCGCTTGTTCTTCGTAAACAAATTCGAAATCAGCAAACACGTCGCAATGGCCCGTTTCATCGCGCAAGAAGATCAAATAGTGTTCACCGTTACTGTTATTAGGCGCTTTATCATTGCGCTCATATCGGCACCCTTTTTCAAGCGTGTTACCTAAAAAACGAGACAGCTTTAAATTACATTCATCAGACCGCTTGAGATCTAACCCGATGACTATCCCTTTGTTTTGATGTTTCCATTCACCAGTGAGCGGATGATGGGAACAGGCAGCAAAACATAAGCAGCAAAAAACAACCACTAGCGCTCTCATTGACAATGACCTCAAGAAAATTAACCTCATGAAAACAACTTAACTGGAACAAATCTAACCGAAACAAACTAACTGAAACAAATAGGTACTGCAATAAATGGGCTGCAATAATGCATTCACTGACTCAGCATCGCCTCCAGCAACACAATATCCCTCTCTGACAGAGCACCATACCCCCGCCACTTTTTCCAACCATACGCCCAACGAAAATCCGTGGGCCAAAACGGTGAGCCACCCACACGAACACCCAACATCATAGTCAGTGCAACAGCGGGCTCACCTTTCTCTGCAACGCAGCTCAGCAATGCTTCATCGGCAGCAAACCGGTCTGCATACGTACCACCTCGCCAGTAGGCTAAATCATGATCGACACAACAACTGCGCCACAATGTGGCATCACTAAAAGAGCCATCTGGAAACATCGAGCAGCCATCGGTGGTAAATGGCCATAAATGCTGAGATGCTTCGCTAGCATGAACTTGAGTCAAGACAAGTGATTGCACAAAGAGCAACGCCGCCACAACCATACACTTATGGTATGCTATACGGTCTAATAATAAATGTTTCACTATCTGATGAACAAACTGGCGAGACCTTAGTATGATCCACGTGTATGGCATAAAAAACTGTGACACCGTAAAGAAAGCCGTATCTTGGCTCAATGAGCATAATGTAGAGCATCGTTTTTTTGATGTAAAAACTTGCGGATTAACCCTTAAACAAATTGAGCATTGGCGCGAAGTGCTTGGGGCTGACACGCTCATCAATAAACGCAGCACAACTTGGAAACAGCTTTCTCCAGAAGATAAAGAGCGCGTATTACAACCACAAGGGCTAGCGATTGTATTAGCGAATCCTACCCTAATTAAGCGCCCACTTGTTGAAGCCAATGAGAATATATACGTTGGCTTCAGCGAAGAGACTTATACAACACTTTTTGCAAGCTGATTTTGCAAGCTAAATATTAGGCAAGCACACCCCAAATAGGTGCATTAAGCTTGCAAACTGAAGCCACTTAACAATGGCAAACATTAAACCATATTGTATGTACATGAGCTGTCTGTGTATAAATCCAACACTCTGCCATACATGACATGAGCTTTGTCAAACAAAGCATAGCACCTAAGATTTAGTGCTTAAAATATAAAGCTTGAAGAATAGCACTTAAAAATAGAGTACTTGAAATACAGCTTTTAAAAATACTGTATTGATTAACCCTTACCATTTAGACGTTTGTAGGAAACTAATTTAATGACCCAACTGTATGCACTCGGTTTAGGCGTAGGCCATCATAATGCAAAAGGCGAATGGCTCGATACATTCTATGCATCACCACTGGTTAACCCTGAAACAACCGTTGCAGCGGCTTTTACCTCTGCTTTTAACCTAGATAATACGCAAGGCACTTACGTGCCAACTGCTACAGAGCTACAAGCACTCGCCAAGTCATTACGTGGCATTGACGACCAACAAGCCGCACTAGCAGAACAACTTAGCACCACACAACAACCGGTAGTGGTCGTTGTGCTAACAGACAATACTGGCCCTAAAACAGTACCAGAAGCCTACCTAAAGCTTCATTTACTTAGTCATCGCCTAGTCAAACCACATGAAACCAGCCTTGATGGCATTTTTGCCTCATTGCCTAACGTTGCATGGACAAACAAAGGCCCTATTGACCTGACTGAGCTACCCGCCAAGCAACTTGCTGCACGCTTAAATGGCGAGACGATCAGCGTTGATAGTGTTGATAAATTCCCCAAAATGACCGATTACGTTGTACCAACTGGCGTACGCATTGCCGATACAGCACGCGTTCGCTTAGGCGCACATATTGGTGAAGGTACAACCATCATGCACGAAGGCTTTGTCAACTTTAATGCCGGCACATTAGGTGTCAGTATGGTTGAAGGCCGCATTTCAGCTGGCGTTATTGTCGGCGAAGGCAGTGATCTCGGTGGTGGTTGCTCTACCATGGGTACGCTATCGGGTGGCGGTAATATTGTGATTTCTGTTGGAAAAGAAAGCCTCATTGGCGCCAATGCCGGTATTGGCATTCCACTTGGAGATCGCTGTACCGTAGAGTCAGGCTTATATATCACTGCCGGCACAAA
>CALIUX010000168.1 GCA_938048505.1 uncultured Pseudomonadales bacterium | reverse complement strand
CAAACTTCTGTGAATTAACCATTAGTGTCCTGGTCTAATTGAGCAGGACACTAAGTTACCCAGCATTGAGCTGGAGGGTAGTCATGCACCAAAGGAATGATTCACTATAAAAGTGAAAGCTAAACTTGCCGGTGATGTTTCAATAGCATCACTACCTATTGAGTACTCTCTACATCGTAAGACTCTCATTCTTCCTGCTAGCCCCTTTCTGAGTGCGCCAACCTTCTTGCTCAACCCTGCAACCAAATGATTTGCTCTAAGCCTTTAGCTCAGCATTAAATCTTCGAATGTATTTATACCCTTGCCCCAACTTATCACAGAATTATGGCAATTTATCACAAAACTATCAAAAACCTCTCGGCTTTTGCGGTTTGGCCCATCGTTATGGGCATGGTTCATATTTCTTAGATGAGTATTACCGTAACATGTCAATATCATGACACCGCTATTTTTATGGCGGTAGTAATTATTCCAAAGAGATTGATCTCCAAAGAAGGCCAAAACTGAATGAAAATCTCCAACCTATTAGGATTAGCTTTAGCATCTACTGTGCTAGGCGCATGTGGCGGGGGAAATGAAAATGTTCCTAACTCTTCCTCTTCTACAAATACGGTTTCAAGCATAAGTATTGCTTCAAGCTCCTCTGTTGTCTCTGTGGAGTCTTCGTCTTCGGTTTTGATATCTTCGAGTGAGGCGGACTCTGTTTCGAGCGCTTCTCTTTCTAGCTCTTCTATTGTTGAGTCTTCTTCAGCCGTTGTTACTTCTTCTAGCGAAGCTGAATCTGTTTCTAGCTCTAGTCAGTCCTCCATAAGCGTTGTTTCTAGTTCGTCTTCTCCGCAGTCAAACATTGATGGTGGCGTCAGTAAGTTCACTGATCTTCCAAAAGAAATGTATCTGACAGATGATGGTGAGCGGTTAGTGCGTGGCGGTAAAAAAGTGAAAAAGTTTTATAACCCGCTCAAGATTGAAACAATCTACATAGACTTTGATGAAGCAGATTATAAGAGTCGGTTAGATCAAAACTATGATTCTAAAACACTATTAGAAGCGACTATTACTTACAAAGAGAAGAAAAAAGCACAAGCTGGTGTACGTTATCGTGGCAATACAAGTTATTACTCGAGTAGCGGTAAAAAATCATTTGCGATTGATCTAGAGTGGAAGGTGCCTGGTCAAGATATCAATGGATACAACAAATTAAAGCTGAATAATGCCTTTGAAGATGCTTCGAATATGCGTGAAGTGCTTTATTCAAACTTATCTCGTGAGCATATTGCCAGCGTCAGAGCGAATTTCATGAATGTCGTGGTTAATGGTGAAAATTGGGGTGTTTACGCCAATGTTCAAAAGCTTAATAAAGACCATGCACGTGAATGGTTTTTATCTGAGGATGCGACGCGCTGGAGAGCGGAAGTACCAGATGATCTAAATGCTTTTGGCGGAGGCGTTTTTGGAACGGGTGTGAGTACCTTAAATGACTTGGGTGCATCAGGCAGTGACTACGAGCCATATTATACCTTGAAAGGTTCGTCAGTTATGATGCCTTGGCAAGATCTAGCTAATGCCGCGCATACTTTAGGGCAAACACCTAAAGATCAAATAATTGAAAAGTTAAGCCCTTATTTAGATATTGATTCAGCTCTGTGGTTTCTTGCAACAGAGAACATTTTTGCAGACGATGATAGTTATATTTACAAAGGTGGCATGGATTACTATCTCTATTTTGATGTAGCCACAAACCGAATAGTCCCTATTGAATACGATGGTAATTCCGTTTTACAGGATGGCCATTTGTCGTGGACCCCTTTTCATTTTGGTAATAACTTTGGAGAAGATGCCAAAAAAGAAGATTTCCCTCTCATCAATATTTTGCTCGATATTCCTGAGCTGCGCCAACGCTATTTGGCTCATTACCGCGTCATTCTCGAGGATATTTTAAACCCTGAGTCGTCAAACGAAGTGATTGATCAGTATGCGGCCTTGATAGATTCTCATGTTGAAGCGCCAGCAGTAGTGGGTCACTACACTGTTGATGAATATCAGAGAGGCAAATCAGAACTCAAAGAAGCCATTAAGCAGCGTTATGACTTTTTGAAAGAGCATAACGAGGTTAAGGCGTCTGGCATTACCATTATAAATGTCGAAGACTCCGTAGGCGGGAAGACTTCAGTCCGGCCAACAGAAAGCCAAGAGGTTGATGTGGTGGCTACCGTTAATACACAGCAAGCGGTCTTCGGGCTTAATTTGTATTATGGAAAGGGTTTGATGGGGACATTCAGTAAAGTTGCGATGAGCAATGAAGGGAGTGGCCGTTATTCTGCAAAAATCCCTGCTCAAGAGAAGGGTGAATATGTACGTTATTATGTTGAAGCGGTTGCTGATAATGAAGCGAAGACTGCGTCATACAATCCTAAAGGTGCTGAGCATGATGTGTATATTTACCAAGTGCTTGCTGCGAATCAGGTAGTAGGTGGGCCAGTTGTCATTAATGAGATTATGCCTTCAAACGATACTACGGTAATGGACGAAGAGGGCGATTTTGGTGATTGGATTGAGCTGTATAATAATAGTGATGTAGCCGTCGATTTAAGCGGCTACACCTTAAGTGATGAAGATGTCAACTTGCAGCGATGGGCTTTACCAGCAGGCACTTCTATTGCAGCTAAAAGCACATTGATTATTTGGGCTGATAAAAAAGACAAAGACTTACATGCTAATTTCAAGCTGTCGTCGTCTGGTGAAAATGTATATTTGGTGACTCCAGCAGGTGAAATTGCTGATCAAGTACAGTTTGAAGAAAGCACGGAAGATCAAAGCTATGCCAGAATGCCCAATGGAACGGGAGCGTTTAGCTGGACATCTGAATCAACGCATAATGCCAGCAATTAATCGGCATTAGTCGTTAAGCTTAGAGCGCCATTTCTTTTTATTGAGATGGCCTCAATCCCCTTTTTATTCTTTAGGTACACCTCTTGAATGCACCATTAGTCTCCATTGATGATTGCTTAAAAACATTATTGCCGTATTCATTATCAGATTTAAACAATGCAGCTTTAATGGATCGCATTGACACAAAATTCATGCTGCGCGTTGAAGATATCGCTAAAATTATTGCAGCGCTTGGGTCGGATTACAGTATTTTAGAAATCAGTGGTCAGCGTTTATTTAAGTATCAAAGCCTTTATTTTGATACGCCTGATTTGGCTCTATACCATATGCACCATAGAGGGCAGTTGGAGCGCTTTAAGGTGCGCCTTCGTACGTATGTTGATTCGGGCGATCAATATTTAGAAGTTAAGCGAAAGAGTAATAAAAAACGCACAATTAAATCGAGAATAGAGTTGGATCGAGGAGGACACTTTTCGATCAATAAACATGCAGAATTTATTGCCGATAGCCGGCTTCCTTCTTCTGTATCATCGCGATTGATACCGCAATTGATGACAACTTACTCCCGCTTAACACTTGCCAACGAGCAAAGAGGCGAAAGGGTGACGATAGATTTAAATTTGTCTTTTCATCCTGTCAACAGCTCAGCCAAAAAAATAGCATTCCCCTCTCTTGCTGTTGTTGAACTAAAGCAAAAGCGTTTTGATCGCAATTCGCCTTTTTTTAGTCTAATACACGAATGTGGTGTGCGGCCCGCTCGAATCAGTAAATATTGTACTGGCGTTGCTTTGTTGAATAAAGCAACGCCTTTATTTATGCCTGAGACGGTGATTAAACATAATCGGTTTAAGCCTATTCTTAGACATTTGAAGCAGTTTAGATCTACCCATTAAGTTCTTATAGAGTCACGTTATGCAGTATTCAGATTTTTTTATTCGATATGTATTGTTACTTGTCGGTGTTTTAATTCTCCTTAGAGGCATTTACTTTCGAATTACTCCCAATCGTGATTCGGTTTTTAGTTTTTTTCTTTTTGCAAATGGCGTTTTTTTAATTACATATTTTTTGCATAATATTGACCTATCTATGGGGTTTGCGTTCGGTTTGTTTGCTGTATTTGCGATGCTGCGTTACCGCACCGAGCCTATTGCCATACGTGATATGACCTATCTGTTTGTTGTAATTGGCTTGGCGCTAATGTGCTCAATTTCTAAGTTGAGCTATTTAGAGCTAGCTGCACTGACTGCATTAGTCTGTATTTTAGCGGGAGCCGGTGAAACACGGATTCTGGCTCCTCGAGTTCTAGAGCGTAAGATCATTTATGATAATATCGAATTAATTAAGCCGAGCCATGCCGATGAATTACGCCAAGATCTGACAAAACGTACAGGCTTAGATATTGTTAAAGTAGAAATTGGGCGTGTCGATTATTTGACGGATAGTGCCCAGCTACTGATTTTTTATTCACAGAAAATGCCTTAATTTGATAGGCAGATACATCATAATGATTCTTCAGCTTTATAAATATGCTTGCATTTTATTACTGGTTTCAGTTTCGGCTAGTGCTTGCACAACCGAGGCTAAAAAACATCAGGATGACAAAGCTAAACCCCAAGCAACAACGGAGGCGCTTTCTCAAACCAATCACTTAGAGGTTGAG
>CALIUX010000167.1 GCA_938048505.1 uncultured Pseudomonadales bacterium | reverse complement strand
CGCAAGCGTACCGGCAGGCGAGTTATCGTGTATTTGGTTCTAAACCGGGTGCATACGGTGCAGGCTTACAAGGTCTGATTGATGAGCGCTGTTGGGAAACACAAGATGATCTTGCTGAAGCGTACCTCAATTGGGGCGGCTACGCTTACGGGAATGATAAACCTAGCCAAGAAGGCGTTGAGGCCAAGCAGGCTTTCCATCATCGACTCAGTCAGTTGGATACGGTGATTCAGAACCAAGACAATCGCGAGCACGATATCCTCGATTCCGATGACTACTACCAGTTTCAAGGAGGTATGGCCAACGCGGTTGATCGATTCTCAGGGCAGCAACCCAGCCTGTATCTTAATGATCATTCCAATCCCGAAAGACCCAAAATCCGAACGTTAAAAGAGGAGCTGAATCGAGTGATTCGTTCTCGGGTTGTTAACCCCAAATGGATTGATGCAATGCAAGAGCACGGCTACAAAGGCGCGTTTGAAATGGCGGCTACGGTCGATTATTTATTCGCTTATGACGCGACCACAAATCTTATTGATGATTATCAGTACGAACAGGTTGCAGACGCCATGGTATTAGATGCCAGTAACCAAGCCTTTTTTCAAGATAATAACCCCCATGCTCTTGAAGAAATGGCTGAGCGCTTATTGGAGGCAACGCAGCGCGGCCTTTGGCAAGAGCCCGGAGAATATGCCGAAAAGCTACAAGCACTATTGCTTGAGATTGATAACTCGCAAGGAATGCCACAGGATGGTATGTAAGTATGTTGGCTGTTAGTGTTGTGTTGGCGGTACTCTTGGATAAGCTGCTGGGTGAACCTAAACGGCATCACCCACTGATTTATTTTGGCTATTGGGTGAATTATGTCGAAATGCGTTTGAACAGCAACCCTTCGCGCCGGTATGGGAAAGTCTTTGGCGTAGTTGCCACACTGCTGGTTATATCGCCTATCGTATTGAGTTTTAGTGTATTAGATCAAAAACTGTCTGGTTTTGAGGGATGGCATGCACTGTTTGGTGGCATTGTTTTGTATGTCGCGATTGGATGGCAAAGCTTGATAAACCATGCCCAAGCCATCGCTAAACCATTACAGCATGCGCAAATGCACCCAGCGCAAATAGAAGAGCAAACAGGGTTTGATCGTAGCAAGCCTGATCAAGACGGCCTTGAGGAAAACAGCCTCAAAGCAGCACGTAATGCTTTAGCGATGATTGTCAGTCGCGACACTTCTGATCTAGATGAAACAGCTATTGCTAAAGCGGCCACTGAGTCTGTATTGGAAAACGGGGCTGATGCCATTTTTTCAGCGATCTTTTGGTTTTGTTTACTTGGTGTGCCAGGCGTAGTCTTGTACCGCATGATGAATACATTGGATGCGATGTGGGGCTATAAAACAGCGCGTTTTAACGCTTTTGGTTGGTGTGCTGCACGTTGTGACGATGCGCTTAATTTTATTCCTGCGCGTTTAACGGCTTTGACGTATGCCTTGGTGGGTAACTTTGGGCAGGCAATTCGCTGTTGGCATCAGCAAGGCCTTAACTGGAAAAGCCCTAATGCAGGCCCCGTTATGGCAGCGGGCGCGGGTGCGCTGGAGGTTTCACTCGGTGGTGGTGCACTTTATCATGGTCAGTGGCAAGAAAGGCCCATTCTAGGCCTGATGCCTAATACCCAAAACAACCCAACAGCTCTCACCATTATGCAAGCCTGCCGTATGGTCACGCAGTCATTATTGATATGGGTTGCGCTTATTTCAGTTGCCGTGGTTGCGCTGCTTTTGTTTGATCAAACTGGCGCTAATCAAGCGGGTGGTCTAGTTTGAGCACATTACAAGCAGGCTGCGAGGGGTTAGACGCCTTACCCCTTCATGGGGGTGATGTTGCAGCGGCTGCAAAGCGTTTTAATGTGCCTGAATCAGAATGGATTGACCTCTCTACGGGCATGAACCCATTTGCTTACCCTGTGAGCGGTATCCCTGAATCGGCTTTTACGCAATTGCCGTATTTGCAACAGGAATTTCTTCAAGCTGCCGAGCGCTATTATTACCAAGGTTCTGGTCATCAAAGTTCAAGTTTTCAAAGTTCAGGCTTTCAAAAATCAGGTTTTCAAAGTTCAGGTTTTCAAAACGCCGACCCTCAAGCCTCAAACGATCAAAAAAAGAGTCTTGCAGTAGCGGGTACGCAAGCTGCCATCCAGCTTTTACCTAGCCTTTTATATGATGTAGGTGAAGCCAGTTCTAGCCCTATAACATCAGTCTTATTGCCTGCAGTTGGGTATTCAGAGCATCGCGCCAGTTGGCAAAAACATGCATTAGGGCACCAAGGTGTACAGCACCAAGATATAGGGCTCAAAAATATAGAACGCAGCAATAAGCTAACCCTTAATACATATTCCTCGTTATCTTTGGCAGAAACGATTCACAGTATCGATGCCGCACTCAATCAAAACCCTTATCAGCATCTTGTGGTGATTAATCCCAATAATCCTACTGGTGTTGTACTGGAAAAGCATCAACTACTTGAATGGGCGAATCGATTGGGTGAGGGCGCGTATTTGATTATTGATGAAGCCTTTATGGATGCCGATTGCGCAGAGCTAACTTGCCATCATGCAAGCGCTGATACTGCTTCAAACCGTTCTTTACTCACTGAAAGCAGTCTGCCAGATAATATTATTGTATTGCGCTCTTTTGGTAAGTTTTTTGGGCTCGCCGGTATTAGGGTCGGGTTTGTTTTTGCTCATTCAACCATATTAAAAACGCTACAAGAACAATCGGGTTTATGGCAAATTAATGGCCCCGCACAATACATTGCCACCCAAGCCTTTAATGATACTGAATGGCAAAAGCAAACCTTAAAACGATTGCAAATGCACAACGTTGCAGCACAGCCTCTGTTATCTGTTTTACACTCTCACGATACGCAAGCACACGCTCCTAATTTGCTCTTTACCACATATCGCATGCCGCTTAAGCGTGCAATAAGGCTTTATCAGTATCTGGCCCGCCAGGGCATTTTGACACGTGTGATCCCTCTGGAAAGTGTAAGGTTGAATTCAAAGAGGTTGAATTCAAAAGCGCTTGCTCCTAGGAGCCCAGAAACATTGGGGCCTGAGGCAAAAGGGCTTTTGCGCATAGGCGTCTTTGATACGCAAAATGCAGCGTTGTACGCTAGATTGCAAGATGCCTTTAACAAGGCAGTTGCTGATGTTAACTAATATGCATGAACCAAGCTGTTTTAATGAGACAGTAGAATGAAATACTTCCCTTTATTTTATGCCTTAGAAAATAAACCGTGTTTAGTGGTGGGTGGCGGCAACGTTGCGTCGCGTCGCGCGCAATATCTTCTAGATGCTGGGGCTACAGTCGATATTATTGCACCCCATATTTCAGAAAAGCTCAAACAACAAGTCCCGCAGAATGGAGGGCGTTTGTTTGCTCGCCCATTTGAGTTAGACGATATACACGATCAATATGCGCTGGTTATTGCCGCGACCAATCAATACACTATTAATCAAACTATATTGCATTGCGCCAGAGCGCAAAACATTCCGGTCAATGTTGTTGATGATCCCAGTGCTTGCGACTTTATTTTTTCATCTGTTATTCAAAAAGCATCACTGACTATTGCTATTTCAAATGGGGGTTCTTCGCCTGTTCTTTCGCGCCTGTTAAAGCAGCAAATCAGTGCGTACTTGCCCAACAACCTTAATGTACTATCAGATTTTGTGCGTCAGCATCGCACCACTGTCAAAAAGGCTATTTCTGACCAGTCAGTAAGAGTAAGATTTTGGGAAAAGCTCTTTCAAGGCGAAATAGGGCAGGCATTACTGGCCAATAAGGTAGAAAAGGCGAGCCATTTATTCTTGCAAGCGCTCGAAAACCCGCAGCACTTTTTATTGTGCGGTGCTGTGTACTTTATTGGCTCGGGTAGTCAAAACCCAGAACTCATGACGCTGCAGGCGTTTAAAGTTATGCAATCTGCTAATGCTGTTTTTCATGATAATGCCAACTCTGCAATGCAAGCACTTTTCCCTGTAAGCGCACAAAACATTCGCTGCCAGACGCGCGACGAGCTGTTACACCAAAAAGATGATATTTTGGCAGCCGCGCAACAAGGTAATCAGGTGGTAGTGTTATCGCAGGGTTCGCCACTGACTATTGCTGATACGCCCAACATTGAAAACTGGCAAAGCTTAGGAGGGCATGTAGAGGTGTTGGCAGGTGTATTCAAACAATGAAAGTGACAGATAAGGCAAGTGATATGACCAGCCCTCACAGCTATTCAGAACGTGATAAAGCGGCTGTTTATCGGGTAATGGCTGAGCGGCGCGATATGCGCCATTTTAATAGTAAGCAGATGGATGAGCTAACCCTGAAAAAAATATTGCAAGCTGCGCATATGGCTCC
>CALIUX010000166.1 GCA_938048505.1 uncultured Pseudomonadales bacterium | reverse complement strand
CAGTGGTCCAACCCACCCTTCTCACCCAAAGTGGAAAATGACATCTTACACGGGCGTGGCGCTGCAGACATGAAAGGCAGCTTAGCCGCCATGATCACAGCCTGTGAGGCATTTGTTGCAAGCCACCCCAACCATACGGGTCGTATCGCCTTCTTGATCACCAGTGACGAAGAAGGCCCTGCCACCAATGGCACAGTAAAAGTCATCGAATGGCTTGAAGAGCGTAATGAAAAGATGACATGGTGCTTAGTGGGCGAACCTTCTAGCACAAACAAAGTGGGCGATATCATTAAAAACGGCCGCAGAGGCTCGCTCGGTGCAGAACTGACAGTGAAAGGCAAACAAGGCCATGTGGCCTATCCGCATCTGGCAAAAAACCCGATTCATTTAGTTGCGCCAGCCATTGCCGAGCTGAGCCAAGAAGTGTGGGATCAAGGTAATGATCACTTCCCCGCAACCACCTTTCAAATCTCTAATCTCAATAGCGGCACAGGTGCGACTAATGTCATCCCTGGTGAAGCGCACCTTGTTTTTAACTTTCGCTTTTCAACAGAAGTGACCGAACAAGAATTACGAGAGCGAACAGAAACTATCCTTAAAAAACATAATCTTGAATATGCACTCACATGGAAGCTCTCTGGCCACCCCTTTTTAACGGCAGAAGGCGATCTCGTTGATGCAGCTAAAAAGGCAATATTCAACGTGACAGGCTATGAAACCGAGCTATCTACGTCCGGTGGCACATCGGATGGGCGCTTTATTGCCCCCACCGGCGCACAAGTCGTTGAGCTCGGCCCACTCAACGCCACAATCCATCAAGTCGATGAACACGTTTGCGCATCGGATCTCGATAAGCTGAGTGATATTTATGCACAAATGCTGGAATCACTCTTAACCTGATTGCTACAGCCTCCTGACTACAGATCAATCGCCACTCCACTTAGGACACCTATGAGCCAGACAACGTCTTCATTAACACATCTCAATGCAGCGGGCGAAGCGCATATGGTTGATGTGGGGCAAAAAGCGGTCACCGAGCGATCGGCTACAGCTATTGGGTTTCTGTCAATGCAACCAGAAACCTTATCAATGATCGATTCTGGCACACACAAAAAAGGCGATGTCTTTGCCGTAGCAAGAATTGCTGGGATACAAGCCGCTAAGCAAACGAGCCAGCTGATCCCTTTGTGTCATCCTTTAATGCTGACAAAAATAGCAGTATCTCTGACGTCTGAGCCTCAAAATAACCGTGTCCGTATTGAGGCCATATGCAAGCTTGCCGGCAAGACCGGTGTTGAAATGGAGGCCCTCACTGCTGCAAGCATTGCTGGCCTAACACTTTACGACATGTGCAAAGCAGTTGATAAAACAATGACACTGCACGGTGTAACGCTTGCTGAAAAAACAGGCGGTAAAAACGGGCACTGGATCAACCCAGAGTGCGATACAGCGGTAGAACCTAATGAGTAACATTACAGTCTGCTTTTTTGGTGCCCTAAGCGAAGCGGTCAATCAAAAGGCTATCGAATTACCCTGTGATCATGGTCTAACACTCGATGAGCTGAAGGCACAGCTCGCCTCACAAGGCCCAAAGTGGCAAGCCATTGAACAAAATCATATTCTTTGCGCACTCAACCATGAGATGGTCACTGGCAACCCGTTGATTAAAGCGGGGGATGAAGTAGCATTTTTTCCACCCGTCACGGGTGGCTAAGCGCGGTATACTGCCTCTTTACAAAAAGACTGATATAAACTTATACAACAAAGCATCAGTAAAACCACTACGCCTAGACTAGAAGCTTACGTTTAAATACTGGCATTTAGGCGCTTACTTTTAAGCTCAACAGAAACGGCTTGCTTTCATACCACTATGACAAAACCTTCTGAAGACTCGATCGGGCTTGTCGCCCCGCAAACACTTCACTTCAAAGAACCTTTTACACTCGCTTGCGGGAAGACCCTAAGCGAACACCAGATTGCCTTCGAAACCTACGGCACGTTGAATGAAAACCGATCCAATGCCGTTTTAATCTGTCATGCACTGTCGGGCCATCATCACGCGGCAGGGTTTCACGAGGGTGACAGCAAGCCAGGCTGGTGGGATGCCTATATTGGACCCGGCAAAGCGATTGATACCCATAAATTTTATGTTGTCTGCACAAACAACATAGGCGGTTGTCACGGCTCAACAGGGCCAACCGACACCAACCCAGAAACGCAATCCGTATGGGGTAGCGATTTTCCGCCCTTGCGCGTAAGAGACTGGGTACACAGCCAAGCCCGTGTTGCCGATGCGCTTGGCATTGATCAATGGGCAGCCGTTGTGGGCGGAAGCTTAGGCGGCATGCAAGCTATGCGCTGGGCGCTAGAATACCCTGACCGCCTAAGGCACTGCGTAGTCATTGCCTCTGCGATGAAGCTTACGGCACAAAACATTGCTTTTAACCAAACCGCACGCCAAGCCATTACAAGCGACCCAGAATTTAAAGCGGGTGAATACTTAAAGCACAATACCCTGCCCGCGTCTGGCTTATCTGTCGCACGTATGATTGGGCACATCACCTACCTTTCTGATGATGGTATGGGACAAAAATTTGGACGCGAATTACGCTCTGGTGATTTTAATCAAGGCACCGATGAGCTTGTCGAATTTCAGATCGAAAGCTACTTACGCTACCAAGGGGCTAAGTTTTCCCAAGCGTTCGATGCCAACACCTACATCCTTATGACTCGCGCGCTCGACTACTTTGACCTCGCAAGAGAATATGACAATGACCCCGTCAAAGCTTTTGAACAAGCGCAGTGTGACTTTGCTGTCATCGCATTTGACAGCGATTGGCGCTTTGCACCTGAGCGCTCTAAAGAAATCGCCTCAGCGCTGCTACACGCAGACAAAAATGTTTTTTACGCAGAGATTGCTTCACCCTACGGCCATGATGCGTTTTTGGTGCCCAATCAACCACGCTATGAAGCATTGTTTGCAAGCTATATGAATAAGGTGGCCTCATCATGCGATTAGACCAACAGATTATCGATAGCTGGGTCAAACCCAGTGCGCGCGTACTGGATTTAGGATGCGGCGACGGCAGCCTATTAGCGCACCTAACGCGCACAAAGAATATCAAAGGGTATGGTCTCGAAATTAGCGAAGCAGGCATCTTAAGCTGCGTCCAAAAAGGCATAAGCGTGATTGAGCACAATTTAGATGACGGCCTAAATAACTTTGCTGATCAAAGCTTTGATACAGTGATTATGTCGCAAGTCCTGCAAACGATGCACTACCCCGACAAGGTTTTAAAAGAGATGATGCGCATTGGCAGAGAAGCCATTGTCACTTTCCCTAATTTTGGCCATTGGCGGGCGCGCTGGCACCTTGCCGTTAATGGGCGCATGCCCGTATCAGACCTTTTACCCTACGAATGGTATAACACGCCCAACATTCACTTTTGTACGTTTAAAGATTTTGAAGTGTTATGCAAAGATCTCAACTTTAGAATTATTGATCGCAAAGTCGCCGCTGAAAGCTTATCGTTTTTGCTCCCCCTTAGCCCCAATGTGTTTGGCGAGACAGCCATTTATCGCATTAGGCGTTAAACGCGATTAGCACGCTTAACGCAGCTCAAAAAAACATTTAACTCATACGTTTAATAAAAAACAAAGAAAAATACTCATTAAAAACAACAAAAAGGTCTGTTTGTGCGCACTCCGCTAATCACGCCACATGGCTATAACGCATTGCAACAGGAGCTCGATCACCTTTGGAGGGTTGAACGGCCTGATGTGACAAAAAAGGTCTCTTGGGCAGCAAGCTTGGGCGATCGTAGTGAAAATGCTGATTACCAGTACAACAAAAAAAGGCTACGTGAAATCGATCGCCGAGTACGCTATTTACGAAAGAGCCTAGAAGAGCTGACAGTTGTCGAATATAAACCCGAGCAAGAAGGCAGGGTATTTTTTGGTGCATGGGTCGAAATTGAAAGCGAAGAAGGTCAATGCATGACCTTGAGGCTTGTAGGGTATAACGAGATCTTCGACCAAAAAGACTACATCTCTGTTGATTCGCCGATGGCTAAAGCGCTACTAGGCAAGAGCATCGATGACGAAGCGGTTGTTCGCACAGAGGCAGGTACAACCACTTGGATCATTAATGCTATAAAATACCAGCCAGAAAGCAGCCAATCCAATCGCCACTAGTTAGCATGCTTAACTAACCAACGCGATTAACTAACCAGCACGATTAACTAGGCAGCTTGATTAGCTAAGCAGCCCGATTAAAAAGGCGCAAGAAGTTTTGTGTTGTGACGTTAGCCAACTCTTCGTAGGAAAGACCTTTTAAATCGGCCACATATTCAGCAACTTCACGCACATAAGCGGGCATATTAGGCTTGCCGCGATAAGGGATAGGGGCCAAGTAAGGAGAATCCGTTTCGACCAAGAGATACTCTAATGGCATTTTACGTACAACATCACGCAGTGACTCAGCATTTTTGAAGGTCACAATACCTGAAATCGAAATACAAAAGTTCATGTCCATCGCTTGCTTGGCCATGTCCCAATCTTCAGTAAAACAATGCAATACGCCAGATGCTTCGCGGCAAGCATCATTTTTAATCAAATCGAGCGTATCTTGCTTGGCATTACGGGTATGAACAATGACCGGCAATGCCTCTTGCTTACCCACTTGTAGGTGGTTCACAAAGCTCTCTTTTTGCTGAGCAATAAAATCTTGGCTATGAAAATAGTCCAATCCTGTTTCACCCAGTGCAACCACTTTAGAGTCGGCAGACCATTCTGTCAGCACAGATTGTGGCAAAACTTTTTCACTGACATCACAAGGATGAATACCCACCGAGGCAAAAATATTGTCGCGCTGCGCCGCAATATCGAGAACAGCTTTTCGGTTTTCTTCACTGATGCAAACACACAAAAAACGCGAGACATCGCGCGCCTCGGCCTGCTCAATGGCTGTCATCAATGACTGGTTGCTTTTGCTTAGATCAAGGCGATCGAGATGACAATGGGAATCCGTCAACATATAAAAACCTTACGGGCTATATCACATTGTATGGGTAGGTCTATCTGACTCAAGCGAGCCGGCCAGAAAGTTTTCGATCTTGTTATTAGCTGTGGGGTCATCGGGATCAAATTGCACACCAATACCTGCCGAACGATTACCCTGTGCGCCTTGAGGGGTGACCCAAATCACTTTACCTGCAACAGGGATCTTTTCGGGCTCATCCATCAAGCTCAACAGCATGAAAACCTCATCGCCCATTTTATAAGACTTACTGGTTGGAATGAATAAGCCACCATTTTTTACGTAGGGCATGTAAGCTGCGTAGAGCACCGCTTTATCTTTTATTGTTAACGACAATATGCCGTTGCGTGCGCCGCCAATACCTTGCATTGATAAACCTCTTGTAAACTCATTCGCCACTATTGATTAAACTGACGTACTTAGAATAATGTGCCTAGCTTGACGGCATTAAACCATCCAAGTGGCCCAACATGGCTCTTCCAACGGGTTATATTTCTGGCGTGCATGCCAAGTGTCATAAGCCATGATTATAAAAACGACTTTTAACAGCATAGCACTCCAGTGACATGGTGTTCATCGCGATGAAAAGACCAGATCAATGGGTCAGAGACGGTGCCCGTTGAAGCTGCGCACAATAATCGTTTAGTTTGAGCCTGTCCACCTTTTCAGGCCATCTCAGCGCCTTGCAGGTACGGCCTGTGCAGTACGTGCGGCCTGCAACAATAGCAGCAGCTCTTCACAGGCCAATACTTTATTCGGATTACTACCCGCATAAAGCTGAGCCAAACGTTGCTGTGTGCTATCCAATAGCTGATATAACGCTTGAGCAGGTAATGTAGCTAATTGCTGTACCAACGGTAAGGAATCGCTCTGCTCTGCACTGTTTACTCGAATGGCGCTCTGTAACCATTGCTGCAACAAGGTCATGACATTGACCAGGTCATGGCTTGCTAACGATTTAGCCGCGTCTACGATAGATCGCTGCCCCATGCTAGCCTGCTCAATACGCTCAGCGATCTCTTGGTATTGCTCAAGGGTATTGCCTTCAAACCACTGCATCGCTGTTAGTGGTGTACCGCCCGATGCATTCAACAGCTCAGCAGCGTTGCTCACTTGGTTACGCTCCAACCACGCTAGTGACTCCGACTCTGATGGCGATATCAAGCTAATTTGTGCTGTACGAGAACGAATCGTCGGTAAAACACGGGCCACTTGATACCCCACTAAGATAAAAACCGTATCACCAGCGGGCTCCTCTAAGTTTTTTAATAATGCGTTGGCCGACTCATGATTCATCGCCTCAGCTGGCTCAAGCACAATGACCTTTCGCCCGCCTTGCTGCGCCGTATTCGCAACAAACTGGCCTAACGTACGCACCTGTGCAACCTTTACAATGCTCGACTTTTCTTCTGGTTTAATATGCAGAAAGTCTGGATGAGTAGATGACGAAAGAAGCTCACAACCCCGACACTGGCCACATGACTGCATATCAGCCGGTGAGCGGCACAACAAGAACTGCGCCATAGCCTCTGCTAGTGCTGTCGCCCCAATACCCATTTGACCTTTGAGCAACAGCGCATGCGGCAAGCGGTCTGCCCTGACCTGCTCAACAAATTGCTGCCATTGCGTTAAAAACCAAGGATAAGGGGGTTGAATAAAAGCTGGAACCGGCATAAGCAAAGCATAGTAAAAGAGAGTGAAAGCTGGACAGAAAAGTCCACCATCGAAGCTAACAGCATACCAGCCAGCCCCAATTCTTGCGATAATCATTACTTTTAGATCAAATAGCTTTAGGATCAATATGAGCGCACTCGATATTATTGTCGAAGACCCGCACCTGCTTGTGGTCAATAAACCGTCAGGGCTGCTCTGTGTACCGGGCAAAACTGAGCCTCACTGTCTTGCGGCACAAGCGCTTGTATACAATGCGAACTGCCGTGTGGTGCACCGACTTGATATGGCAACATCTGGCCTTGTCGTCTTTGCAAAAAGCCATGAAGCTCAAAAAGGTATGGGGCATTTGTTTGAACGAAGAGAGATTCACAAGACCTACCACGCCGTTGTACAAGGGAAGCCGATACAAGAGCAAGGTGACATTGATTTGCCATTAATCTGCGATTGGCCCAACCGCCCAAAACAAAAAGTCTGCTACGAAAGCGGAAAAAGCGCTCAAACTCACTATCAAACCGTGAAATATGGGCAAGATAACAACGTCACACTCCTTCACCTCACTCCCATTACCGGCCGCTCACACCAATTACGCGTGCACTGTTTAGAACTCGGCCACCCTATACTGGGAGATAACTTGTATAACGATGGTACAACACAAACTCTAGCCAAAAGACTCTTACTGCATGCCGCCAAGCTCGTATTTAGGCACCCTATCACACAGCAAGATATGGTTATAACCTGCGAATCTGCCTTTGACCATTACCTAAGCTAACGTTAGATGAGCCCCTGCTCTTGAAAAGGTAGAGTAAAAGCAGGCTCTCTTTAGAAAATGGAATTGACTATGCCCCAGATAAACTCACTGGTAAAAACATTAAAAAATGAACTCAAAGCGCAAAACCTAACGTATGGCGACGTAGCTGAACATTTGAAGCTCAGTGAGGCATCAGTCAAACGGCTGTTCACCGAAAAAAGCTTTACCCTACAAAGATTTGAAAGCGTCTGTGAGCTATTGGGAATGGAGTTTTCTGAGCTAGTACAAAAGATGTCAAACAGCCAAAATGCGCTCCATCAACTCACGCTAGAACAAGAAGAGGAAATCGCAGCCGATATACTCATGGTTTTGGTGATTGTTTGTGTGATGAACGGCTTTAGCTTTGACAATATTATTACTGAATACAGCATCACCAAAGCGCAATGCATTCAAAAACTCGCACGACTAGACCGCCTAAAGCTCATCGAATTATTACCTAACAACCGCATTAAGCTTCTTATTGCACCTGGGTTTAACTGGTTGCCTAATGGCCCCATTCAGCAGTTCTTTCGCGATAAGGTTGAAAAGGAATTTTTTAACAGCAGCTTCACAAAAGAAACTGAAAAGCTTTATGTCATCAATGCCCTACTCTCGAGTGATAGCAATTTAATTTTTCAGCGAAAAATGCAAAAGCTCGCACAAACCTTTAACGAGCTAGCAGAGGCCGATAGTCATATACCTATCACATCACGTAATGGCGCAACAATGGTATTAGCGCTTAGGCAATGGCAATACAGCGCTTTTGAGAGTTTACGGCGCCCTAAAGCCAAATCTTAATCAGATACCACTTTGAATGCATCAATAGATTTGAAAGTAAAAGCATTAAACCAAAAGACATATAAAGTCTCGCGCTCTAATACTCCAAGTTGCACTATACGCAACTTTTTCTATCATACTTTTCAAAGCTCAGATCGCACACCACACTCCTCCTCAACGACATAAAACATCGTGTTTTTCACACCCTGTCTTGAGGATGAGACCCATGAAGCAATATCAAAACCCTATTAACCGTTATGTTAGCCGCTATAGTCAATACGCTATATCCATGATCGTGATGATTTTGAGTTTGTGCCTGCACAGCACCAATGCATTCGCTGCGGGCCTGATGCAACCAGCTAATTCTTCTTTACCTGCTCTCAAAATACGCGAACATCATGTAACAGTTGATATTGAAAATGGCTATACCACAACGTCTATCGAACAAGTTTTTTACAACCCAAATAATTCAGACCTTGAGGCGATTTACTCCTTCCCAGTACCAGACGCAGCCGCAGTAGGTGAATTCATTTATTGGATTGGCGAACAACCCGTTATTGGCGAAGTCCTGCCAAAGCAACAAGCGCGCACAATTTATGAAACAGAAAAGGATGCTGGAAGAAACACCGCGTTGATAGAAAAAGATGCATATAAAACCTTTGACATGCATGTGTACCCCGTTAAAGCCGGACAAAATGTCAAAGTTCGGTTGGTTTACATACAAAAATCACATATTGAGAGCGGCATTGGTCGGTACCTCTACCCTCTAGAAGATGGCGGTACCGATGAAGAAAAACTGTCATTCTGGACACGAAATGAGTCAGTAGAAGAGAGATTTAGCTTTAATCTGAGATTTCGTTCAAGCTATCCTATTGATGCATTACGCCTTCCTAAGCACCCTTCAGCAACCATAACGCAAATTAATGAAGACGAATGGACTGTATCCCTTGTCAATAATAAAGAACATGCAGAAAGCCAAACTGCAAACGTTATTCAGCTTAACCAAGACATCGCGGTTTACTGGCGGCACAAAGAAGGCTTGCCCGGAAGCCTAGATATGGTTGCCTATAAACAGCCTGACAACAATCGCGGAACAGTCATGATGACATTCACACCCGGTGCTGATTTAGGTGCAATTAACGAGGGAAAAGACTGGGTATTTGTACTGGATATATCCGGCTCTATGAGCGGAAAATACGCCACACTCATAGAAGGTATTAGCCAAGGCCTTAAAAAGCTACGAACACAGGATCGCTTCAAAGTTGTACTTTTTAATGATAACGCAATTAACTTATCAAATGGCTTTCAGCACGTAAACCCAGAAAGTATTAATGCTATTTTAAAGGCTCTTGAAAATTACGATATTGGCGGCAGTACAAATTTATATGCAGGGCTACAAGAAGGTTTACAGCTGACGAATGCTGATAGGCCTGCAGGGGTTATCTTAGTAACAGATGGTGTTGCTAATGTCGGTATTACCGAAAAAAAATCATTTTTAGAGCTACTTAAAAAACAGGATGTAAGGCTCTTTACTTTCATCATGGGAAACAGCGCCAACCGCCCTCTTTTAAAAGAAATGGCCAGTATTTCAAAAGGGTTTGCTATGTCTATCTCTAATGCAGATGATATTGTTGGCCAACTATTGCTGGCAACTAGCAAACTCACACATCAG
>CALIUX010000165.1 GCA_938048505.1 uncultured Pseudomonadales bacterium | reverse complement strand
GCATTGCTGGCATGTCCAAGCCCAAGAGCTATGGAGATAGCCGCTATCAACTTTTTCTTTGATAAACCAAAGCGTTGCTCACAAGTATGTTTATGCATTAATCAATATCCTTCGTAATAAAATCTACGGAGCCTGCTCCGTGTAAAAGCCATAAAAAAGCGGTTAAAACTTATTAGTGAGCATATTTATATCGCAACACCAATGCAAATAGTTATTAATTGCATTTATCTTATCATTTGTTAAAAGTGGTCTCAATAGGGCATTAGAATGGATTTTTGCTTAGTTTTTTAAAGGGAAATTCAGCATAAGGAATGAGTTGATTCAGCCTTGTTAGCAGGCCAACAAAGATGGAATAGAAGGGAGGTGGCTTGATTAGCCCTATAGACTGTGCAACGGGGCGAGCTCTATTGCCTTCGGCGATGGCGTCAGGCTTCATTACAAGCTACAAATAAGCTCAGAAGAGCAGGTAGGTTAGATTGGTTTTGATGCGATCCACTGTACTCGCTCGACGCTTGAATTCGCAATGGTGCTAATTGATATCGTTTATATCGAATTTAACCAATCCATGCGTTCTTATAGTTAAGTGCCATTTGATGATCAATAGCGCACACTACTATTGAATACAGCTTAATAATTTATCTTCATTTGCTAAACCATTACCACCCAAAAGGTTGGCACCTAAATCCTTAGCACAAAAAATAATTTCAATGTGGCTTTCCGTGCAGTCATCTAACGCCATCTCACCCAGCGTATCGGGTGTCAGGTTGTAGCCAAAAACGCCATCATCGGTAATGAAAATTCCTTTTGCGCGCTCAACTTTGAGACCATTTAGCCATTCAAGTAGTGCTACTCGATTAAAAATCTTACGGGGTGAAAAGCGCCAGCCTATGCTTTGGTATCCTTCCCCAGAATTAGCGATTTTTAAATACCCTTTGCTAGGCATGCCTTGATCATTAGCGTCAATAGCGGGCTTTACTGCAGAGTGACTGTGATGACCGCAAGAATTGAGGCCCTCCAGCACGGTTGACTTCCCATTGAGCATATTGAAGTCAATATCGCCTTTCTGAGCAAAGCAGATAGGCACAGCCTGATTTCGCCGCAATGTCACGTAGTCAATTAAGCCTTGTTGGGCAGCTTCATCATATAAGTCCATTTTATGGCCGACGATAATGTCAGCCATATCAATCTGTTGGTTAAAGGTATCGTGCTCGGTGTAACGGCTATCGGCAATTTTTCGCGCATCCACTAAAGTAATACATTGTTGGATGTCTAGTATGTCTTGATAATGCTCTGCGCTCAAAACCTCTAGCACTTCTTTAGGGTGGCCAAGGCCTGTAGGCTCAATGAGCAAGCGGTCTGGCTGGGCTCTTGCTAGAAGCTGATTGAGTGCAACCTGCATAGGTAATCCGGCTGCGCAGCACATACAGCCACCGGGTACTTCGCGTACGAATATATCTTGGCTTTTATTGTGATTCCCTTCTATTAGCCCACCATCAACACCCACCTCTCCAAACTCATCAACCAATACAGCCCACCTCTCATTGGCAGGCTTTTTCTTGAGCAAATTGATAATCACCGTAGTCTTGCCGACACCCAGAAAGCCCGTAATTACATTAGTAGGAACAGCAGAAACTTTAGGCTGGTGATGCTTCATAAGGGGCAACTTATCCGGTTTGTTATGTGCAATAGAGACTTATACCACTTAAGCTGAAGCATTTTCAGGTTCATTTTCTTCTGCCCATGCGGGGAAGGGGTCTTCTAGGTGTTGCCAATACTCTTTACCAGCATGTAATTCATCTTCCGTTAGCAGGCACGCATTTAAAGCCTGATAAACGGCTTCTTTATTCAACCTCTGACCAATGAAAACCAATTCTTGGCGCATATCGCCAAAAGGCTCTACCCAATTCTTTTGGATAGATGCAAGGTATTCTTCATCTTCTGGCCAGTTGTCTTGAGGCACTGCCTTCCAGAAAAGACCAGCAAAACCATAGCGTGCGATACCTCCCGCTTGATTCCACTGCCCAGCAAATTCTGGTCGAGAGGCGAGCCAAAAATAGCCTTTAGAGCGAAGCAACTTACCCGTCAGATTCTCACCATGAAGAAAATCATAGAATTTTTGCGGATGGAAAGGTTTGCGTGCATGATAGACAAAGCTCGAAATACCGTACTCTTCTGTTTCTGGTACATGCTCACCACGCATCTCCTTTAGCCAGCCAGGAGATTGTTGCGCCTTTTCAAAACTGAATTTTGCCGTGCCAAGCACTTCACCCAAATCAATCTTACCGTTGGAAATAGTATGAATAACCGCCTCTGGGTTTAAGGTTGAAATAATCGCTTTGGTGCGTTCTATGTCTTCAGTACTGACCAAATCGATTTTACTCAGTAAGATGACATCAGCGAACTCAATTTGATCAATCAAAAGATCTGCAACGGTTCGCTCATCTTCTTCTCCTAAATTTTCGCCTGTTTCCTGAAGATATTTTGCCTCGTTATAGTCATGCAAAAAGTTGGCTGCATCCACTACTGTGACCATAGTATCGAGCTCAGCAACATCAGAGAGGCTTTGACCATCTTCATCGTCAAAGGTAAATGTTTCTGCTACAGGTAAGGGTTCACTAATACCTGTTGACTCAATCACCAAATAATCAAAGCGGCCTTCCTCTGCGAGTTTGCGTACTTCAATCAGCAAATCTTCTCGCAGAGTGCAGCAAATACAGCCATTGCTCATTTCAACTAGCTTTTCTTCGCTGCGATTGAGCGAAACGTCATTCTGAACCGTCGCAGCATCAATATTGACTTCACTCATATCATTTACAATAACCGCAACCCGACGGTTTTCTCGGTTGTGCAATATCTGGTTAAGGACCGTTGTTTTGCCTGCACCCAGAAACCCAGAAAGCACCGTAACCGGTAACCTAGGCGGGGTATCATGT
>CALIUX010000164.1 GCA_938048505.1 uncultured Pseudomonadales bacterium | reverse complement strand
AGCAAGCGGCCTTGTGAATCAAGGAGCTTTAGGCGCTCAATATGATGTGGGCGAGCTTGTTTACGTAATGATAAGCTATTGGCGACATCTTCACTGATAATGGCGTAATACATGATATATCCTAAATATTATGCTGACGTTGTAGCAATGCCTATTTGCCATCGCTACGCCGCACTAAATTAAAAGGGTTGGGGTTTAAGCTCAGCTTTTATTTGCCTTCTTCAGGCGTAATCATAATCTCTTCTAGACCTAGACCTGTGTGCTTCTTGATTTGTTTAAATAAATAGATCATGGCAGCAATGAATACGATAAAGGTCGGTACTGAGATAACCGGTATACTCATGGCCGTCATTTTGCCAAGCTCTTCATTAAACGCCGCACTGCCAGGCTCGCTTACCAATAGATACTTTGCCAAGCCGTAGTTGAGTACTGACGATAAAAAGAAAGAACCTGCCAGCATTAATGAAGACATGGTTAAAGCTCGCTCAAACCCTTTTTCACTTTTGCGTTCTTCAACGGCATGCTGAATTTTATCGACCTGCATAACCGATGGATTCATCATAAAGGTTTTGACTAGCGGGTAGCGGGTTTTAAGCGATATCAAAATAGCGATCCCAAATAATGCGGGTATCGCAGCTTCTTTAATAGCAATGTATTCGGGAGGAAGCTTTAGAAGTGTCATGCCGCCCGTTAAAGTGACGCTGACGACACCTATTGCAGAAAAAATATTCATTTTCCCAGTGCGGAAGTAGTCCATCAGCCCATAGCCGATGGGGAAGGCTAAGGCAAAGATCAGAGCGTAAGTTGGCCCTAAGGCATCTTCACCACTAAGCTTTGTGAGAATGAGCGTGGGCGCAACAATATTCAAGGCAATATTGAGCAACATATTTTCTTTTTTAGGTTGCTGTTGCGAGGGTTGTGCTGAGGGGCTTGTCGACGCCTCATTCACATTAGAATCGTTTAAATTAGAATCGCTCATGAATAGCTCGAGGCTCTCTTTCAATAGTCATTATTAGGTGATAGTTAGTGAAGGTTATCTTCTCAATTACAATGTGCTGTTACAATAACGTACATTGACGCAGTTCATCATATGGCTCATCGATAAACAGTATCGATACAAAATAGAAGGTATTAACCCCCAGTGATAGCAGATTTACATACACACACTAATGCATCGGACGGTATTTTACGGCCTCATGAGCTGGTGTCGAGAGCTAAGTTACACGGTGTGGAGCTATTAGCCATTACCGATCACGATACCACTGACGGTATCATTGAGGCGCAATTGACTGCGCAAAAAGAAAAAATAGCATTTGTAGCGGGTATTGAGTTTTCTTGCCAATGGCAGGGTAAAGGCATACACATAGTGGGTTTGAATATTGATATTCGCAACGCTCAGTTACAAGAGGCTATTGCTAAGCAAAAAGCAACGCGCCAAGCCCGTGCTGAGTTAATCGCTGAGCGGCTAGCAAAAGCCGGGTTTGACGGGACTTTAGAAGGCGCAAAGGCGATTGCCGGAAACGCCGAAATAGGGCGCCCACACTTTGCGCAATTTATGGTCGAAAAAGGCTTTGTTCGCTCAGCAGAGCAAGCTTTTAAGCGTTATTTAGGCAATGGCAAAATCGGTGATGTAAAGCAAGGGTGGCCAGAATTTGATGAGATTGCCCCGGTAATTCGAACAGCTGGTGGCAGGGCAGTGCTAGCGCACCCCGACAAATACAAACTCACCCGAAGTAAACTGCGGGTCTGCTTGGCTGACTTTGTTGCGGCAGGCGGCGAAGGGATCGAAGTGATTAGTGGCCAACAAACGCCCAACATTACACGTAATATGGCGCAACTCTGTGAACGCTTTAACTTACTTGCTAGCTGCGGGAGTGATTTTCATCACCCTAATGCGGGTTGGCAAGCCTTGGGGCGATGCGGCAAACTCCCAGAAGACCTCATGCCGGTCTGGCATGACTGGGAAAACTTGCCGGTGCACTAAGCTTGTTCCAGTTAAATCATTGCACTAACTTACCCACTAACTGACGGCCTGACGTGATTTAAAGCGTTACTTAAAAAGTCGGACGCCAATGAGTATTTTCACTCCGCCACTGTGCCTTATTCGTGATATAACGCCCTCATGACAAAAATTTTAACGATTCACCCCGAAAACCCTCAGCAGCGTTTGGTTGATCAGGCTGTAGACATTATTCGCAAAGGCGGCCTCATTGCTTACCCTACAGACTCGGCTTACGCCTTAGGCTGTCATATTGGCGATAAAGCTGCACTTGATCGCATTCGCGCTATCCGGCAGTTAGATAAGCACAAAAACTTTACGCTCATGTGCCGTGACCTTAGCGAGCTCGCAAGCTACGCCAAAGTGTCTAATAGCGATTTCCGCTCACTTAAGGCGCATACGCCCGGTGCGTATACCTTTATACTCAATGCAACACCCGAGGTGCCACGGCGTTTAATGCACCCTAAGCGTAAAACCATCGGCATGCGAGTACCGGATAACGCGATTGCTCTGGCTATAATGGCGACTTTGGGTGAGCCTCTTATGAGTAGTTCGCTTATTTTGCCTGGTGAAGAGATTCCACTGACAGATCCTTACGATATTAAAGATTCGCTGAGCGGCCAACTCGACTTGGTCATTGATGGCGGCTTTTGTGGGTTTGATGCAACCAGTGTAATTGACCTAACCGGTGATGAACCGCAGATTACACGCCGAGGTTGTGGCGATTTATCTGCCTTTGAGTCCTAACAAGCGGGCTTTTTACGCATTACGTGATTTTCTCGACAAATCTCGAAAGAGACGTTAAAAACGAATTTTAAATAATAAGGCTATAAATAGACATGGCGAATTATACCGCTGAAGATATTGAAGTTCTTACAGGGCTAGACCCGGTTAAAAAACGCCCGGGCATGTATACCGATACCCAGCGCCCCAATCATTTGGCTCAAGAGGTTATCGATAACAGTGTCGATGAAGCCTTAGCTGGGCATGCCAATACCATCGAAATCAAATTGCACAAAGATCATTCTTTGAGTGTATCGGATAATGGTCGCGGCATGCCGGTTGATATTCACCCAGAGCAAGGCAAGCCTGGCGTTGAAGTTATTCTGTCTACTCTGCATGCGGGTGGTAAATTTTCGAATAAAAACTACCAATTTTCGGGTGGTTTGCATGGTGTGGGCGTATCGGTTGTGAACGCCCTATCTGATCAACTCATTGTTGAGATTAAGCGCGGTGGTGAAGTGCATCAGATTGTTTTTTCAAATGGCGAAAAAACATCTGATCTAGCAGTGATTGATACGTGTGGTAAGCGGAATACCGGTACCAAAGTCACATTCAAGCCTAACCCAGGTTATTTTGATTCGGCTAAGTTTTCGGTTTCGCGTTTACGC